>JBDTYA010000193.1:0-3292 GCA_040005915.1 Ilumatobacteraceae bacterium | reverse complement strand
TGAGGTTGTCGTAGTACTGACTGATGGTGTCGCCGGTCTCGTAGCCGGCGTCGAACCTGATGCCGAAACCATCGGGCGCAACGAGCTTGCTGATGGTTCCGGGGGAGGGCAGGAACTTGCCGCCCGCCGGGTTCTCGGCATTGATCCGTACCTCGATGCTGTGGCCGCGTCGAGATGCCGTGACCTCAGCCTGCGTCATGGGCAACGGCTCGCCGCCGGCCACGCGGATCTGCCACTCGACGAGATCGATGCCGGTGATCATCTCGGTGACGGGATGCTCGACCTGCAGTCGCGTGTTCATCTCCAGGAAGAAGAACTCGTTGTCCTGATAGATGAACTCCACGGTGCCGGCGTTGTAGTAGCCGACCGCCTTGGCAGCCTTGATGGCAGCCTCGCCCATGGCCTCCTCGACACCCCCGGCCATGTCGTGGGCCGGGGCTTCTTCGATCAGCTTCTGATGCCGGCGCTGCGCGGAGCAGTCACGAGAGCTGACCCACACCACGTCGCCCTGCTGGTCGCCGACGATCTGCACTTCGACGTGGCGCGGCCAGGTGAGGTAGCGCTCGATGTAGATCTCGTCGCGCCCGAAGAACGCCTTGGACTCGCGCTGCGCGCTGTCCATCGCCTCCTGCACCTCGCCGGCGCTGCGCACCACCTTCATGCCGCGACCGCCACCGCCGAACGCGGCTTTGATGGCCAGCGGATACCCGAACTCGGCTCCGAACTGGCTGATCTCGTCGACCGACTTCACGAACTCGGTGGTGCCGGGCACGATCGGTGCGCCGCCGCGCAGCGCGGCCTTGCGCGAGCTGACCTTGTCGCCCATCTCGTCGATGGCTGCCGGTGGCGGCCCGATGAACGTCACGCCCCGGGCCGTGATGGCCCGGGCGAACTCGGCGTTCTCACTGAAGAACCCGTACCCGGGGTGCACGCCATCTGCGCCGCTGTCGGCGATGGCCTTCAGGATGGCTTCGGTGTTGAGGTAGCTCTCGGCAGCGGTCTGCCCACCGAGGGCATACGCCTCGTCGGCGAGGCGGACATACAGCGCGTTGCGGTCGAGCTCGCTGTACACCGCGACCGTACGGATACCGAGCTCGCGTGCCGCGCGGATGACCCGGACTGCGATCTCTCCACGGTTGGCAATCAGGATCTTGGTGAGCACGAGTGACAATCTTTGTTCGATGAACACCCCGAGCGCCACCTGGCAGGTCTCCATCGTCGACGAGACCGGCAGTACCAACACCGATCTCGTTGCCGCGGCCGCGGCCGGCGCCACGGATCGAACGGTCTTGATGGCCCGTCATCAGACCTCCGGCAAAGGGCGGTTGGATCGACGATGGGTGGCGCCGCCTGGTGCCAATCTCCTGGTGTCGATGCTGTTCCGCGACGTGCCGGACCACCCGCACGAGCTGACGCAACGCGTCGCGCTGGCGGCCGCCGGGGCGTGTCGCCGGATCGCCGACGTATCGCCGGCGCTGAAGTGGCCGAACGATCTGCTGCTCGACGGTCGCAAGCTCGCCGGCGTGCTGGCGCAGGCGGCCGGCCCCGGCCCCGAGTTCGTCGTCGTGGGCATCGGTCTGAACGTGCGTTGGTCGCCCGACGGTTCGGCCAAGCTCGGCGACGAATACGACCCTGTCGATGTGATGAACGTGATGCTCGCGGAGTACGACGCGTTGCCTGCCGAGATCACCGATCGGTACCGGACGGCATTGGCGACGATCGGGCAACCGGTACGGGTCGAGCTCGCCGGGTCGACTGTGGTCGGTCGGGCCCTCGACGTGCTGCCCGACGGCCGGCTGGTGGTGCTCGACGAATGCGGCATCACCCATCGGTTCGACTCAGGCGACGTCGTACACCTGCGGTAGCGCCAGGGTGCCCGGCCGACAGACTTGGCCGCAACTACCCTCTCGACGTGCTCGCCGCCGATGTGTCCTCCCGTCAGCGGCGTCGCCGGCGACTGCCCGGCATGCTGGCGATGACGGCGGTCGTCGGCGTCCTGGGGGCCACAGGCGTGCTGGTAGCGGCGCGCAAGGCCATCGATTCAGTGGGACGAGTTCCCGGCGTCAGCAAGCACCTCTCGCCGGGTGGAGCAAACATCGAGAACTTCCTGCTGGTCGGTTCGGACAGCCGTGCCGGCGCCGACCCCGGGTCGGTCGACGCCAGCGGCATCGGAACCGCGGCCGATGTTTCGGGACATCGCAGCGACACCATCATGATCCTCCGACGCGACAAGGCCTCGGGGGACGCATCGCTGCTGTCGATCCCGCGCGACCTGTGGGTCCAGGTCCCCGGCCACGACGCCAAGCGCCGAATCAACTCGGCGTTCAACGACGGTCCGGAGGTGTTGGTCGAGACCCTGCAACAAGACCTCGGCCTGCCGATCAACCACTACGTCGAGATCGACTTCTCCGGTTTCAAGGCGTTGGTCGATGCGCTCGGTGGCGTGCAGATCTGCGTCGACTTCGCGACCCGCGACGTCAGCACCGGCCTCAACATCACCGAGCCCGGCTGTCACGTGCTCGACGGCGTGCAGGCGTTGGCGTACGCCCGCAGCAGGCACTACGAGCAGTACCGCGAGGACGATCAGTGGCACGAGGATCCGGCGAGTGATCTCGGCAGGACGAAGCGTCAGCAGCAGTTCGTCAACCTCGCTCTCCAGAAGGCGCTGGATCGGATCAAGGTCGATCCGTTCTCGGCGGGCAGCCTGGTGACCGCCATCGGCGCGTCGTTGCGCGTCGACGACGAACTGGACCCGATCTCGGCGGCGGCCTCACTGCGCTCGGCGGTCGACGGCGGTATCGCCACCTACTCGCTGCCGGTGTTCGGCAAGACGATCGGCGGCAACGCGGTCTTGCTGCTCGGCGACGGATCGGATGCGGTGCTTGCGTACTTCCGGGGGCAGGGCCCGCCGCCGGCCGCGAACGTGTAGCGGCCCGGCCATACTATGCGACTGTCATGAAAGCACTCATCCTTGCCGGCGGTGCCGGCACTCGCTTGCGCCCGATCACCCACACCAGTGCAAAGCAACTGGTTCCCGTCGCCAACAAGCCGATCCTGTTCTACGGGATCGAGGCGATGGTCGCCGCCGGCATCTCCGAGATCGGCGTCATCGTCGGCGACACGCGTGCCGAGGTGATCGCCGCGCTGGGCGACGGGTCGCAGTTCGGGGCCACTTTCACGTTCATCCCGCAGGATGCCCCGCTCGGCCTCGCCCATTGCGTTCTGATCGCCGATCGGTTCCTCGGCGACGACGACTTCGTGATGTACCTCGGCGACAACCTGCTCGAGCAGG
>JBDTYA010000192.1:0-12022 GCA_040005915.1 Ilumatobacteraceae bacterium | reverse complement strand
AGTCGTTGTCCTCACCGATGCCGCCGGTGGCGATGTCGCTGTGCTCGGCGGCGAAGTCGGGACAGCTCTTGCAGCCCTCACGCGTCCACTTGTGGCATTCCTTGAGGTCGATCTCGTGATAGGAGCCGTCCTTCATCCAGATCTGGAACACGCCCTTGATGTTCATCTTCGACATGTCGGCTTTCTTCAGGCCGTACTTGGCCTCGAAGAGCTCGGGGAAGATGGCGTCGTCGAAGGTCTTCGAGCACAGCAACCCGATGTTGAACACGAACGGCTTGCCGACCTTGCCGGCCTTGCGATCCCACATCACCGGCGGCGACGACGTCTGACAGCCCATGCCGACCAGGGCGAGCCTGGTCATGCCGGCGTCGAGTGCTTCGCGCAACGCCAACGGGTTGGCGCAGTACGTGTACCGGCTGCCGGCCGTGGCCAACACCTCGTCGACGGTGCGTGCCAGCACGGGCTTCGCCTTCCATGCGTCGTCGGGCTCGACGCCACTGACCATCGCGGCCTCGATGTAGTTGTTCTTCAACAGCCACACGAGCATCGCCGAGACGAAGCCGCCGTCCTGACCACGCTCGTGCTGCGCCGTATCGGTGGCCCGGGTCAGCAGGAGTTGGCGCCAAATTCCCGCCATCTCGTCGGGCTCACGGATGCGACCGAACAGGTGCATGTCGGCGGCCGTCTCCCAGGCGCGGAACCGTGGGCAGGCCCGGGTGCACGTGGTGCAGCCCTTCTCGCCGTGGATGCAGTTGTCGGGGCCGAGCTCGTCTTCGAGATGGAACGGCGTGTACTTACCCTCCTCGTGTTCGTAGCCGATCACATCGTGCGGGCACGTGACGACGCAGCCGGCGCAACCCGTGCACAACCCGGTGGTGATGACCTCTTCGTAGAGCTCTTTCCACTGTGCCGTCCAGCGCTGAATCTTTGCGGGGGGCGCGTCGGTCACAGTCATGGCCCGACCTTAGGTGTCATATCGCATCGCTGCCTTCTTCACCGGTGCGGATCCGAACGATGCGGTCGACGTCGGTCACCCAGATCTTGCCGTCGCCGATCTTGCCGGTCGCGGCCGCGTCGCGGATGATGTCGACGAACTGGTCGGTGGCCGAGTTGTCGACGACCAGTTCGATGCGCACCTTGGGCACGTAGTCGATCATGTACTCGGCGCCGCGATAGGTCTCGCTGTGGCCACCCTGGCGGCCGAACCCGCGCACCTCGCTGACGGTCATGCCCTGCGCGCCGGCCGATTTCAGCGCTTCTTTGACGTCGTCGATCTTGAACGGTTTGACGATGGCTGTGATGAGCTTCATCGACGGATCCTTCCTGCACCCGTAGACGACGTCGCGCGCCTCGGAGGCCTGAAACTACCCCGAAAAACGCAGCGTCCCCAGGCCATCTGCGGATAGACAACCTGGGGACTGCTCCTGACAATGGGCGCCGTTGGGTGCGACGTCGCCCAGTGTTCCGGCCGGTCCCCGAGGGCACCGGCAGTTTCGTACTGTACGCATGTCCAATGGTTGTGCATAGCATTTCACGCAAACTTCTCGAGAACTATTGCACGAATAATCCCTGGTAGCGGGGCTATTGCCACGCTGTGTGGTGCTTGACCGCAAACCCATCGGGAGGCCGGTCGTGAGCGTCACCATGAACGTCGCAGGTTTCGGGATGATCGCCGTTCTGTTTCCACTGTCGATCATTTTCGTGTGGTTCGCGCGACGGGCCGGCACCGACGAGGGTGGAGGCCGCATCGATCGCCTCTCCGCTGAGCATCCACCCTCGGCTGCGAACCGTGACGACCGATTGTGGACCCAACGCGCCGCGGATCGCCACGAGCAGGCTGTCGCACCGCCGCTCGCTGAGATCTGCGAGACCGGCGCGGCGAGCGAGCTCACGTCGGCTCACCACCCGTCCGGTGTTGGCCAGCAGCACGCTGAGCACCGACCGTTCCTGCTCCCCCAGCCGATACACGAGGGGGTTTGTGTGTCGTTTCGGAGGAGCAGGACCGGCGGTGGCCATGGCGCAGGACGCTACGGGTTGCAGGTTTCGCGGGAGTGTGACCCGTGTGAACGCAATGTAAATCCGTGACCGATGCCACCGCCGACGGACTCGTGTGGCATGACGAAGCACGTCAATACTGATGCGATGGATCTGGCGTACAGCACCGAGGCCGAGGAGTTCCGCGCGGAGATCCGTGGATGGTTGACGAGCAACCTTCCCGCAGGTTGGGGCGAGCCCGGCTTCGAGATGTCGCCGCAGGAGCGCAAGGACTTCAACGAGCACTGGCCGGAGAAGTTGTACGGCGGCGGCTGGATCTGCGCCACGTGGCCGCGGGAGTACGGAGGCAAGGGCCTCACCACCATGCAGGGCGTGGTGCTGGCGGAAGAGTTCGCCAGGCTGAAGGCGCCGATGCGCGCCGACTTCTTCGGTGACACGCTGGTCGGCCCGACGATCCTGCAGTGGGGGACCGAGGAGCAGAAGAAGGAGTTCCTGCCGCGCATCCTCAACGGCTCGGTTCGCTGGTGCCAGGGCTTCAGCGAGCCGAACTCGGGCTCCGACCTTGCATCGTTGAAGACCACCGCCGTGCTCGACGGCGACGAGTGGATCATCAACGGTCAGAAGGTCTGGACGACGGGCGGTCATCACGCCGACTACTGCTTCCTGCTGACCCGCACCGACCCAGACGCGCCGAAGCACAAGGGGATCTCGTACCTCCTGGTCCCGATGCGTCAGGACGGCGTCGAGGTGCGCGGCATCACCCAGCCCGACGGTACGGCCGAGTTCTGCGAGGTGTTCTTCACCGACGTCCGTTGCCCGAAGGACAACGTCGTCGGCGGGGTCAACAACGGGTGGAAGGTGGCCAACTCGACGTTGGCGTTCGAGCGTGGCCAATCGGCCACCACGGGATACCGCCGGTTCGACGACGAGTACAAGTTGCTGGTCGAGCAGGCCACGACCAACGGCGCCGTCACCGACCCACTGGTGCGCCAACGTCTGGCCAGGTACTACACGAAGATCCAGGTACTGCGAATCAACGGCTTGCGATCGCTGTCGGCGACGCTGTCGGGCACCAAGGATCCCGGCGTCGCCGCGTTGGGCGCGACCAACAAGATGTTCTGGAGCGAGATGCACCAAGAGGCGATGGAGCTGGCACTCGACGTGTTCGGGGCGTCGTCGATGTTGATCGACGCCGGGCCTTCCTCCGCTTCGTGGCCCGGCGCGGTACGCGACAAGCGGCGCGCGGGCTACCCGGTCAGCCCGATGGTCAGCGCGTTCTTCTTCAGTCGTAGCGAAACGATCTGGGGAGGCACGAGCCAGATCCAGCGCAACATCGTCGGCGAGCGCGTGCTGGGTCTGCCCAAAGAACCGTCCTGATGCCGCTCGCATGACCACATCAGACGAGTTGGAGAAGCTCGGCGGCCAGGTGCAGATGTTGACCAAGCCGTTCGTGCTGGTGACGACGGCGACGCTCGCGTTGTTCGTCTACATCGGCGTGATGGTGCCGTTGTTGCCGCGGCTGATCGAGGAGCAGCTGGGCGGCAACGAGATCGACATCGGCCTCAACCTTGCGGTCTTCAGCATTGCGGCGGTGCTGATCCGGCCGCGGCTCGGCCGATTCGCGGAGCGACACGGCCTGCGCTCGACGATGATCAGTGGGGCACTGCTGGCGGCCGTTGCCACCGCGGCGTGCACGTTCGTCGACACGCGATGGGGTTTGCTGCCGTTGCGTTGCGTGCAGGGGATCGGCGAGGCGTCGCTGTTCGTCGGCGCCGCGACGACCATCAGCGATCTCGCACCACCCGGTCGCGGGGCGGAGGCGGCCAGCTACTTCTCGGTCGCGATCTTCGGTGGGCTCGGGATCGGTCCGGTGATCAGCGAATCGGTGATCGGCAAGGATCACTTCGACGCTGCGCTGTGGGTCGCTTCCGGATTCGCCGCCTTGGCCGCTGCTCTGGCGATGTTGACCCCGAAAGGGCTCCGGCACCACGACGACGGTGGCCCGGCCGGCCCGCGTTTTCATCGCGCCGCTATCCCCACCGGCTTGGTGCTGGCACTCGGGGTCGGTGGCTTCGTCACGTTCACGGCTTTCATGCCCGACTACTCGGTCACCGTCGGCCTCGATGGATCGAAGTGGGTGTTCGCCACGTATGCGGGTGTTTGCCTGCTGATACGCGTCGTCGCCGCGACGGTGCCGGATCGAATCGGACACGGGCGTGCCGTCAGCATCGCGATGACGTTCTCTGCTGCCGGTCTGCTGTTGCTGTTCCTCTGGGCGAAGCCGGTCGGTGTCTTCGTGAGCACCGTGATCCTCGGCATCGGCATCTCGTTCAACTATCCGTCGCTCATGGCCATGACCGTCAACGCCGTGCCGGAGCGAGAACGGGTCCGGGCGATATCGACCTTCACGATGTTCTTCGAGATCGGCACGGCGGTCGGCGCGCTGCTGTTCGGCACCCTCGCCGACATCACCACCAAGCGGACTGCGTTCCTGGGTGGAGCAGTCTTCTGCGTCGCCGGCCTGATCGTGTTGTGGAAGGTCACCGTGCCGCGGTCTCGGGCTTACGTGGCTGTCTGAATTCCGCTAGTCAACACCGCTGCTGCGGGTCACAATGACCAGGTGATCCTCGACGACGAGCAGTGCTACCGGGCGGCGCAGAGCCGCGACAACCGGTTCGACGGCTGCTTCATCACCGCCGTGAAGACGACCGGCATCTACTGCCGGCCCAGCTGTCCGGCGATGACGCCGAAGCGGCACAACGTCGAGTTCTTCGTGACGGCGGCCGCCGCCCAACAACGTGGTTATCGGGCGTGCAAGCGCTGCCGCCCCGATGCCTCACCCGGTTCACCGGAGTGGAACGTTCGTGCCGATGTGGTCGGGCGGGCCATGCGGTTGATCGCGGATGGCCTCGTCGATCGGGAAGGCGTCGGTGGATTGGCGACGCGGCTGAGCTACAGCGAGCGCCAGATCAACCGGTTGCTGACGGCCGAGCTCGGTGCCGGGCCGTTGGCGCTCGCCCGTGCTCAGCGAGCGCAGACGGCGCGCACGTTGATCGAGACGACATCGATGCCGATCACCCAAATCGCGTTCGCTGCCGGCTTCGCCAGCGTGCGGCAGTTCAACGACACGATCCGCGAGGTCTACGCATCGTCGCCCACCGACCTGCGCGGGTCGCGCCAGCCGATCGCCGGCGGTGGCACGCTGTCGTTGCGCCTGGCTTATCGCGCGCCCTTCGACACGGAATCCATCTTCTCGTTCCTAGGAGAACGTGCGGTGCCGGGGGTCGAGGCGTGGGACGGCGTCACATATCGCCGCTCGCTGAGGCTGAACCATGGCAATGCTGTGATCGCGGTGTCTCCGGGCCCGAGTGCGCCAGGACCGAACGCGGTGATGTGCACGCTGCATCTCGACAATGTCGCCGATGCCCAAGCTGCAGTGCAGCGCTGCCGGCGGTTGTTCGATCTCGACGCCGATCCCGACACGGTCGAGACCCACTTTGCCGACGATCCGATCCTCGCCCCGCTCGTGCGCAAGCGACCCGGTCTCCGCTCTCCTGGCCATCCCGACGGCGTCGAGTTGCTGACCCGTGCCGTGCTCGGCCAGCAGGTCTCGGTGAAGGGGGCGCGCACGTTGGCGTCGCGCCTGGTCGCATCGATCGGTGAGCCACTCGAGTTTGCAGTGGACGGCGTCACCCACACGTTTCCGTCCGCGGCGGCCATTGCCGGATGCTCGACGAGTGACTTTGCGATGCCCGCGTCGCGTGGGCGAGCCCTGATCCACGCGTGCGAGGAGCTGGCTGCCGGTCGCATCGTGATCGACGCCGGTAGCGATCGCGACGAGCTCTCCCGCCAACTCGAGTCGCTTCCGGGCATCGGCCCGTGGACTGCCGACTACGTCGCGTTGCGGGCGCTCGGCGATCCCGATGTGTTCCTGCCGACCGACATCGGTGTGCGCAATGCGCTGCGTTCGCTCGGCGCCGAATCCACTCCCAAGGCTGCGGCTCGGCTTGCCGAATCGTGGAGACCGTGGCGCTCGTATGCGCTGCACCACCTCTGGGCGACTCTGTGAATCTGCAACTCTGTACGGAAGCGAGACCAACATGAACCACACGACAACCATGGACTCACCGGTCGGCGAACTGCGGCTGGTCGCCAGCGACCGCGGCCTGCGCGCAATCCTGTGGGGTGCGCAAGACGTGACCCGCGTCGCCTCGATCGACAGTGACGAGTTGGTAGAAGGCAGCACGCCGATCCTCGAGCGGGCCATCGTGCAACTCGAGGAGTACTTCGCCGGTGGCCGGCGCGACTTCGACCTCCCTCTCGACCCGGTCGGCACCCCGTTCCAGCAGTCGGCGTGGATGGTGCTGCGCACGATTCCGTACGGGCAGACGATGAGCTATGGCCAGCAGGCCAGCAAGCTCGGCGACCCCAACAAGGCCCGTGCTGTCGGCGCCGCCAACGGCAAGAACCCGCTCAGCATCGTCGTGCCGTGCCACAGGGTCATCGGCTCCGGCGGTCATCTCACCGGGTTCGCCGGGGGACTGGAGATCAAGTCGTGGCTGCTCGATCACGAGCGCCAGTTGCGCCTGATCTAGCTCGTCTCAGTTGCTGTGCCGGGCCCTGGCCTGCTGCTCGCGGCGGGCCTTGGCCTCGGCCTGCTTGGCGGCCTTGGCGGCCTTGCGCTTGGCTTTGATGTCGTCGTCGGCGGTCGGCGGCGGCAGTACCTCGACGTCTTCGTGCTCGACCGGGGGCAACGCCAAGGTCTCGTCGTGCTTCAGCAGCCGGGTCAGCGTGACCGAGGCTGCGGCCTCTCCCGCCACGGAGCCGGCCATCATCAGCCGAACGGTCGCGACACCGTGCTTGTCGATCAACGCCGGCGTGGCTTCCTGCAGTTCGGCCTCGGTCGGATTGTCGGAGTGCTCGCCGAGGGCTTCGATGCAGTCGGCCAGGCACGCGTCGCAGAGCAGTGTGGTGATCTGCTCGAGGCCACCGTTCAGTCGGCCGCGCGCGGCTGTGGCGCGCAGAGCCAACGTCCGCGTCGATGCCTCGGTGAAGCCACCTTCGCGTGCGCCGCAGATCTCGTCGAGGGCGGTGCGGTGGTCGTCGGGCAGGCTGGCCACCAACGTCTCCAGCTCGTCATCGGTCATCGCCGTGAATGCCCTGTCGAGCAGCGTCAGGCCTTGCAGGCGGTTCTTCATCTGGTTCATCGGCAGTCGAGGCTACCGGGTCGGGCGGGAACGATCCGGACCTCGATGTAGCGGCTCGTCGATATGACAGCCGCGATGAACGCCTGCAACTGCGATGGAACGACATCGTCCAACACGTTCGCGCGGTTCTCGAACGTGGCGATCCTTGTCGAAGTACGAGTACGCCTGACGAGTCTCGGCGACCGGCGCAGTGAACTCGCTGCTGTTGGGTCCGGTGGTCTGCAGCGATCCGACGTCGGATCACGCATCACGTTGAGGTACGTCTCGACCAGAGAGTCCGGCGCGTGGAGCAGGCCCACGTATGCCGAGGGCGAGTACGACTCGCCGAGCTCGGTACCCCAGCGCGGCACACACAAAGCGCCCTCGGTAGGATTCGAACCTACGACACACGGTTCCGGAAACCGATGCTCTATCCCCTGAGCTACGAAGGCGGGATGCAAGCGAGGATAGCGACCTCGGTTCGCCGCCGACGCAAGTGCCCGGGAAACCGGGATGTCGAACGAATGGGTGCACGAGTACGATCGACCCTTCATGGCTGATCCGCTCGTCATCGTCGAAGAGCTGCTGGCTCCGGCATTTGCCGCGGTCGCCGGCGGCGACATGGCGGTCGATCCGGTGGTGCGGCCCAGCGATCGAGCCGATGCTCAGGCCAACGGCGCGCTGGCACTCGCCAAGCAGCTCGGTCGTAAGCCGCGCGAGGTGGCCGACGATGTCGTCGCAGCCGCAGTCCTCACCGGAAAGGCAACGCTGGAAGTCGCCGGGCCGGGGTTCATCAACGTCACGTTCGACGAAGGGTTCCTCGCCGAACAGCTCGCCGCGTTGACCACCGACGATCGCCTCGGCGTGCGCAGCGTGCCCAACCCGCAGCGTGTCGTCGTCGACTATTCGGCGCCCAACATCGCCAAGGAGATGCACATCGGCCACCTCCGCACCACGGTGATCGGCGATGCGTTGGTGAGGATCCTCGGGTTCGTCGGGCACACCGTCATCCGCGAGAACCACGTCGGCGATTGGGGCACGCCGTTCGGCATGTTGATCGAGCACCTCATCGACCTCGGCGAGACCGAGGCCGCGGCTGGTCTCAGCGTCGGCGATCTCGACGGCTTCTACAAGCAGGCCCGTGCCAAGTTCGACAGCAGCGAGACGTTCCAGGATCGGGCACGCAAGCGTGTCGTGCTGTTGCAGGGAGGTGATCCCGAGACGCTGCGATTGTGGCGGCTGCTGGTCGACCTCAGCATGAAGTACTTCAACCGGCTCTATCGCAAGATCGGCGTCCTGCTGACCGACGACGACCTGGCCGGCGAGAGCATGTACAACGACCTGCTTCCCGAGGTGGTCGAGCGGTTGCGTGCCGCCGGCCTGCTGCAGCAGAGCGACGGCGCCGAGGTCGTCTTCCCGCCCGGCTACACCAATCGGGAGGGCGAGCCGCTCCCGTTGATCGTGCAGAAGCGCGGCGGAGGATTCAACTACGGCACCAGCGATCTGGCATGCGTGCTCGATCGCGTCGAGCGCGTCAAGGCGACGCTGCTGCTGTATGTCGTGGGCGCGCCGCAGTCGCAACACCTGGCGATGGTGTTCGACGTAGCGGCCATGGCCGGCTGGCTGCAACCACCGGCGCGTGCCGTGCACGTCGCGTTCGGCAACGTGTTGGGCAGCGATCGCAAGATGTTGAAGAGCCGAGAAGGCGAGCCGGTGAGGTTCGTCGATGTCGTCGACGAGGCCATCGAGCGCGCCACGGCGTCCGTGCGCGAGAAGAACCCGGACCTGCCCGGCGACGAGCAGACCGACATCGGTCGCATGGTCGGCATCGGCGCGCTGAAGTACGCGGACCTGTCGACCGACCGCATCAAGGACTACGTGTTCGACTGGGACCGCATGTTGGCGTTCGAGGGCAACACCGCGCCATACCTGCAATACGCGCACGCCAGGATCCGATCGATCCTGCGTAAGGGGGCAGAGGCCGAAGCGCAGACACCGAGAGCATCAGCCGAGGGCTCAGGACCGACGCTCGTCGCCCAGGAACGCGAGCTGATCCTGCAACTGCTGCAGTTCGACGCGGCCATCCACGACACGCTCGACAGGTACAGCCCGCACCGGTTGTGCACGTACCTGTTCGACCTCGCCCAGAGCTTCACGTCGTTCTACGAGGCATGCCCGGTGCTGAAGGCCGAGCCGCGCACACGGGCCCTCCGGATCCGGCTGTGCGAGCAGACGGCGCGGGTCCTCGCGCAGGGTCTCGACCTGCTCGGCATCGAGGCGCCGGAGCGCATGTGACAGCGATTCCACTGTCGCTGCTGCCCGACACATCCGAGGTTCTGCCCGACGGGTCACTGGCCATCGGCGGATGCCGGGTGCTCGACGTCGTGGCCGAGTTCGGCACACCTGTCTTCATCTACGACGAAACGCACCTGCGCGCCAGATGCCGCGAAGCAGTGAGCGCGTTCGGGCCCGGTCAGGCGGTGTACGCGACCAAGGCGTTCCTCTGCAAGGCCATGGCCCGGCTTGCCTATGACGAAGGCATGTTGCTCGACGTCGCCAGTGCAGGCGAGATGCACGTCGCGCTCGCCGCCGGCGTGCCGGCCGAGGCCCTCACGTTCCACGGCAACAACAAGAGCGACGACGAACTGCGCGCTGCGATCGTCAACCGCGTCCGCCACATAGTCGTCGACAGCTTCGACGAGCTCGATCGGCTCGACGCGCTGCACGCCGAGGGATTGCCGAAACCGTCCGTGCTCGCCCGCATCACTCCCGGCGTGCACGCTCACACGCACGAGTTCATCGCCACGGGTCAGGACGATTCGAAGTTCGGCTTCAACCTCGGCAACGGCGATGCCCAACGCGCCGTCGACCGCATGCGCACGTCCGCCGGCGTCGAGCTCGTCGGCCTGCACTGCCACATCGGCTCCAACGTGTTCGCGGCCTCCAACTTCGCCAAGGCCGCAGAGGTGATGGCCGGGTTCGCAGTACCCCTGGGTCTTCCCGAGCTCGTTCTCGGCGGTGGTCTCGGCGTGGCCTATGTCGAGGGTGAGGAGGCGCCGACCATCACCCAATGGGGCAATGTGCTGCTCGACGCGTGCGGCGCGCTGGGCGTGCGCAGCCGGGTCAGCGTCGAGCCCGGTCGGGCCATCGTCGCCGACGCGGCCGTCACCGCCTATACGGTCGGCACGATCAAGCAGATCCCCGGAGTGCGTACCTACGTTGCGGTCGACGGTGGGATGAGCGACAACCCGCGACCGGTCCTGTACGGCAGTGGGTACGAGGCGTTCCTGCCCGCCGACGTCGGGGCGGCCCGCACGATGCACGCCAGGCTGGTCGGAAAGCACTGCGAGAGCGGCGACGTGCTGATCTTCGATGCCGTCCTTCCAAACGAAACCACGGTGGGTGATGTTCTCGTCACTCCTGTAACCGGCGCATACGGTCGCAGCATGGCCAGCAACTACAACATGCTCACCCGCCCGCCGGTGGTCTTCGTCGCCGATGGTGGTGCCCGGGCCGTCGTGCGTCGTGAGACGCTGGAGGACCTGCTGCGATGCGACCAGGACTGATCACCGGCCTGCGCCGGCTCGTCAGGAAGGTCGCCCCGAGCAGGGACGATCGTGATCCTGGCGATTTGCACGTCGAGTACACGCCGTGCCTCGACGGGGATCCGGACCCCGGTGAGGTCGTCTGGACATGGGTGCCGTACGAGGAGGATCCGTCGCAGGGCAAGGACCGGCCGGTGGTCATCATCGGCCGGCGCGGCCCGAATCTGGTCGGCGTCGCCCTGACGTCGAAGTCTCATGTCAACGAGCAACAGGTCGCCATCGGATCCGGACCGTGGGACCAGGGTGGCCGGCGCAGCTACGCAAAGGTCGAACGGCTCCTCGACGTCGATCCGCAGCAGGTCAGGCGGGAGGGAGCGGTGCTGGAGCGCCATCACTTCGACGACATCGTCGCCGGCGTCCGCCGCACGCACCACACTCGGTGAGTTTGCCGCGCCGCGGCCGTTTGCGGCGCCTCTGGGCCGAACGGCCCAATTGCACCACTACCCCTGTACGTAGCCGTTCTTGACGAATACTGTACGGACATCACCTCGTGTGGGGGCGATATCGGCGGATAGGACCACGTGAAGCTTTTTCAACTCATCGCGGCGGCGGGTATCACTGCTGCCACTCTGGTCGGACTCGGCGGCATCGCCTCGGCTTCGGCGATGGCCAGCACCGCAGGGGTCGCCTGCGTCAACGGCGACGGCGTCGTCGACCTCGCCATCAGCAACCCCGCAACCGATGCCGGTGCCGAGTTCGTGATCACGAATCCAGAGACGTTGGTCGCCTCGGTCGTCGAACTCGATCCGGGCGCGTCGCAAGTGATCGTCCTCGACGGCTTGTCGGATGGGCGCGTCATCGTGCCGGTGAAGTTCAACGGCAGTGACGCCAGCGTCAGCACGGTCATCGCCTGCGACCCGCTGGCCTGCGCAACCGGCGTGCTGACCACGGTCGTCGACGACAGCGGCGTTCAGCAGCAAGCCTGCGTCGACTCCGCCTCCGCAGCTCCGGCCGGTGCCGCAGTCGCACCCGCAGCGGCCACTTCCGCTCGTTCGCTACTCGCACCCCCGCAGAGCACAACCACGACCAGCCCGCAGCACTTGCCGAAGACCGGCACCGGCACCGGTGGCCTGGTGATCGCCGCTCTCCTCGTGGGCAGCGGTTCCGTTGCCTCCTTGCTCAGTCGCCGCAAGCCGTGACACCGCACACCGCGACACCGCACACCGTGCAAGCGACGGTAGGGACGCGTTGAGCAGGTAGAAAGGGTTTCGGCGGCGTCACGTCACCCCGTAGCCT
>JBDTYA010000191.1:0-3251 GCA_040005915.1 Ilumatobacteraceae bacterium | reverse complement strand
CCAATCGAATTCTTGCTGACGAACTCGAACGGCGCTATCGGATGGATCCGACGGTGCGAATAGAAGCATGTGCTCTTACCGACGTCACGGGCCAACTGACGTTGTATGTTCCGTTCTACCGCAGGTATCTCTTCGATGGGCTCTCCTCTATTTGGAAATCCGAAGCGCGCGGATGGTTGAATTCCGAGCGGCTCTACTTCTTCAATCAGAAGCATGTCACGGTAGAGGAATCGGTCGTACCAGCCGAGCAACTCGATTCCTTTGGGTTGCGGCCGGCCATCATAAAGATGAGCGTTCAACGTGCCGAGATCGGAGTATTGCGAGGCGCTGCCGAGACCATTCGTGAATCGAGCCCCATCATTCTCACCGCCTATCCGTGGCCGGAATTGACCGAGGAACTGCGACTACTCGGTTACTCTTCTTTCGGGTTCGCTGATGGCTTCTTCACAGAAAACCTGAGCGTCGGGTATTTCACTTGGTTCCTCAACGAGAAACAGACCGAAATGTACAAAGGATTCATCCGGTGATAGCCGATCGCCTCAGGTGAGGGTGGGCTTGACGGGGGTATCGATGGTGTGAACGACAGGACCGCCCGCGTCGGGGCCGTCGTCGGCAGCGAGATCGAGCAGGGCATCGGCAATCGCCGGGCCGACGAACGACGGGTTCGGGTGCGACTGGATGGGCACGATGATGGCCTCACGCGGATCGGCGAGAGGGACGAGGTGCCCGGCGACCCGGTCCGACACGGCGGCGACCGCAGCGGCCACCAGCTTCTGGCGATCGCCGAAGGCGATGTCGCCGACGCGGCTCGCCCAGCATTCGAAGTATTGGAAGTGTTCACCGTCGCGGTCGACGTCGAGGCCGATCACGATGCGGTGGTGCTCCCGTTCGGCGCGCACCAACTTGAGTTCGAATCGCTCCATCACCAACATGTCGGGTCACCTCCTGTCGAGCTACGAGCACGTCTGAGCGCGGCGGAGCCCCCGAGAGTTCGTGGCCTGGGACACTGGCCATTCGGGGGCTCCGACGCTCTCTGTTGATGCAACTGCCACCGAGAAAGGGGACACCGGGAACAGCTGCGGTTAGATACTAGAAGGTCGGCAGAATGGCCGAAGACTTTAGAGTTAATTCTGCGGTTGAAGCGACGTCAGCGACGGGGTTGTCGCTTCCATCAGGCTCTCGTGGCTGGTGACGATCAGGCCTGCGCCGAATGGCGACCGCTGACCCGTTTGCCGTTGTGATACCGCAGTTGGTGACGCAGCGTCCCGTCGGACCGCCACTTCGAGACAGCAGGGCTCCCGTTGTCGGCGTCGCAGCGCCGGCCGTCTCGGTAGTGCTCTGCGTAGTGCAGCATGCCGTTCGCGAAGTAGCCACGTACCGCAGGATCGCGCTCGGAAGGATCCTGCAGCTGACCCTTCTCGTAGAACATCTCGTACTTCACCTCACCGTTGGCCCGGTAGCGCCGGTAGGCGGGGTGGTTGCGGCCGGGATTGTCGAGGCGACCGTCGGTGAACCACGCCACGTACGACTCCGCCCCGTCGAACGATCGACGGACGCGTCCCGTGAAGTCGGCCGGTATGTCGTTCTCGTCGTCGATGTCGAGCGTCGAAATGACGCGGAACGACATCGAGTTGGGGAGCAGTTCCACATAGAGGTATCGAACCGATCACCTGCGAACTTGAATCACAGCCGCACCTCGTACTGGCTCACGACGTATTGCACCCTCGGCAACGACGAACCCGGGGGGTCCGATGGTGTGAAGGTCGAGTCCTGCCCGGTGTAGTGCCAACCCGCCTTCTCGTAGAACGCACGCGCCCTCGGGTTGTCGCGCAGCACCCACAGCACGGCAGAGGTGTAGCCCTCGTCCCGCATGAACTCCTCGCACCGGCTCATCAACGCCGGCGCCCCGCCGCTGCCCCAGACGCTGGGGTGCAGATAGAAACCGTAGATCTCGCCACGCCCACTGTCGGCGGCACCGGTTTCCGGCGGCGTTGCTTCCTCTGCGCCGGCGTGCGCGAACCCTGCGACACGACCGTGGATCGTCACCACGAAGAGGTGAGAATCGTGTACCCGCTGCCATGTCCATGCCCGCCACCTGTCGCGTCGTGACGAGGCGAACTCCTCGGCGTCGAGATATTCGTCGGGAACCACTCCGCGGTAGCCGGCGCGCCATCCGTCGATGTGCGCGGTAGCCAGTGCATCGGCATCCTCGATCGCCGCGTCGCGTACTTCGATCACGTCACAAGCATGACGCAACGCGCCGGTCGTTCGACGAATGGTCTGCCGCAGCGCGGCTCATTGCTCAGACCGCGAGGAGGTCGCGGGCGCCGGTGTCGCTGGAAGGGTGACGCAGCTTGCTCATCGCCCTCGCTTCGATCTGGCGGATGCGTTCGCGAGTGAGGTTGAAATGCTCGCCGACCTCTTCGAGGGTGCGTGGCTCGCCGCGATCGAGGCCGAAGCGCAGCTTCAGGATCTCGCGCTCGCGCTCGTCGAGCGGTGCCAGCAGCCTGGCGATCTCGTCGGGCAGCAGCGCAGTGGCTGCGACTTCGAACGGCGACTCGGCGGAGCGGTCTTCGACGACGTCTCCGAGTTCGGCATCGCCGTCTTCGCGCAACGGTTCGCTGAGCGACAACGGCTCGGCTGCGAAGCGCAGGGCCTCGGTGACCTTGTCCTCGGGCATCTCGACTTCTTTGGCCAACTCCGACAACGTGGCCGGGCGACCGAGCTTGAGCTCCAGCCGGCTGCGAGCCTTCTGCAGGCGGGCCAACGTGTCGCCGGCATGCACAGGCAAGCGGATGGTGCGGCCGGTGTTGGCGATGCCGCGGGTGATCGCCTGGCGGATCCACCACGTCGCGTAGGTGCTGAACTTGAAGCCCTTGCGCCAGTCGAACTTCTCGACGGCGTGCATCAGGCCGAGGTTGCCCTCCTGGATGAGGTCGAGCAGCGGAAGACCGGAGGCCTGATATTTCTTGGCGATCGAGACCACGAGACGGAGGTTCGACTGCACGAAAGCACGTTCGGCGTCCTCCCCCTCGCGTGATGCGCGGCGCAGCTCACGCTTCTTGGCGGCGGTCAGGTCTTTGCTGTTGCCGATCTGATCGAGCTCTTCGATCGCTGCCTTGCCGGCCTCGATCTGCTTGGCGAGTCGGACCTCGTCATCCTTGGTGAGCAGCATGTACTGGCCGATATCGGTCAAATACAGGCGAACTAGGTCTTCTTCGTCGCGCTCTACACGATCTTTCGCCACGAAT
>JBDTYA010000190.1:0-2640 GCA_040005915.1 Ilumatobacteraceae bacterium | reverse complement strand
GGTGGTGGGCGTCAGGTGGTGGGGCGCAGGGAGTCGGCCTTCTCGACGTCCTTGTGGAAGCGCTTGTGCACGTAGAGGGGCTGGCCGAGGCTGGTGCACTTCCACCAGATGCCCTGCGGTGGTCCGATCTGTGTGGTGCGCGGCAACGATGTGACGATGCTCGTCGGCTTGCTCTGTGACCACTTTCCCGAGTCGGTCACGGTGACCCGACGATCGGTGACGACGATCGGTCGGTAGCGATTGGCGAAGATGAGCCAGATGAAGCCCAGTGCGCCGAGCCAACCACTCTTCGTCTGGGCGGGGATCACGGCCTGAATCAGCTCGCCTGGCTCCAACAGCGGTTGAACAGCTTCTTTGATCCGCTCTCGAATAGCGATTGCCATCATTCCTCCTGGTTACCGGACAGCCGCAGCGTAGACGCAGTGTCAGCGAGCGATCGTACAGACGTAGCGATTTGTGGCGACTTCGTCGCCGTGTTCGACGACGAGATCCAGCCACAGCTCACCCGGCTGATCGGGCACCACGAACTGGATCGTGCCGACGCGCACGCAGCAATCCGGTGGCACGTCGCCGCCCCATCGCCATGACTGGGAACCACCCGGCCAACTGAGCTTGGCCGTACAGACGGTGCCCTCCAGCAGACGGCGGACATCGCTGACGACGTGCACGTCGAGTGCCAGCGCGCCGCCGACCGGGACCGTCGCAGGTAGGCGATCGGCCACGACGATCACCGGCCGGCAGGCATCGACAACGGCTTGGTACGCGAGCTTCGGGTGGCGTTGGTGGTCGAGCACGCTCCACGAGACCATCGGGCCCGAATCGTTGAACATGAAGAAGCAGAAGCCGCCGGTCGGTCGGTACTTCAATCGTCGCAACGTCTCGATGTGATGGCGTAGCAACGTCGCCTGGTATTGCTGTGTCGCGTCGCGCCATTCATCGAATGTGGCGTAGGCGGCCGGTGCGACGTACTTGTCGAAGGCGTACAGCTGCAGACCGTGGTGCTCTTGCAGGCGATCCCAATCAAGGTTCGGCCAGCGCTCCGGCTCCATGAAGTCGGCAGTGACGGGTACCGCCTGCGCGCCGAACTCGGTGACGAAGCGGACCATCCGTGGGATCGACGCGGCGAACCCCGGAAGGTCGCGCTCGTTGCCGTGATACCAACCGAAGTACAGGTGACTGTCGGTGCCGTCGAGAAGCGGAAGGTGCGGCGGAACGCCGCTGTGGGCGATGGTCGTGCGCGTCTCGTCGGCCTGTTCGAACGCCCGCTTGACCCAGCGGTCGAGCACGGTCTTGTTCCACGAGGGCAACTGTTGGCCGGCAACGTATTGCAGCGCGGCCTTGCTGATCGGCGCCGTCCTGTCGAGGTTGGGTGCCACCGGTTCGTTGTGCGCGCACCACACGGCGATCGACGGATGATGGCCGAGCTGATCGACGGTCTCACGTGCCTGGCGAACGGCCTCCTTGCGGATGCTGCGCGCGTACCCCCACTGCAACGGGAAGTCCTGCCACAACATCATTCCGAGCTCGTCGGCCGCGTCGTAGAGCTCGGGGCGTGAGATGTGACCGTGGATGCGCAACAGGTCGAGACCGGCCTCACGAGCCAGCTCCACATCGCGTCGGAGCTCGGCAGGCGTCGCATCACCCAGTGCCATCCGGGTCGGCGCCAGGTTGGTGCCCTTCACGAACATCGGCTCGCCGTTGACGGTGAACACCCAATCCTGCAGGACGACTTCGCGCAAACCGGTTCGAACGATGCGCGAATCGCTGATCTCCTCGTCGACGAAGATCTCCACCTCGACCTCGGTCAGTTCCTGTTCGCCGAGCGTCCACGGCCACCACAGGCGCGGGTCGCCGATGTCGAGGTTCCAGTCCACCTCGTTGAGACCGCCGGCCAGCGATTGTTCGTGCTGGTCGAGCAGCTCGCCATCGACGCGAGTGCACACCCGAA
This sequence comes from Ilumatobacteraceae bacterium, assembly GCA_040005915.1. Classification (GTDB taxonomy): domain Bacteria; phylum Actinomycetota; class Acidimicrobiia; order Acidimicrobiales; family Ilumatobacteraceae; genus JAENVT01. The sequence continues at coordinate 692 of JBDTYA010000190.1, read as the reverse complement.
CCGTGCGGGCCACGTCGCTGTCGAGGCGGGCATGCAATCGCAGGTGGGCGCGGGTGTCGTTGACATCGCGGCACAGGACACGCCAGCGATCGATCCGCACCGGCCCGGTCGTCTCGATGTGCACCGGTCTCCACAGGCCGCCGGGGTTCCAGGTGGGATCCATCGCGTCCCAGTTCTGGAAGACGCCGGTGATCGAGCGCTTGGTCTTGCGGTTCTTCTGCGGCGGGCACGCCACCTCGACCGCCAACACATGCTCGGTGGCCAAGCGCGACAGGCTGGTGATGTCGAAGGTGTGGGGGAAGAAGTAACCCTCCTGGTCGCCGAGGTAAGCGCCGTCGAGCCACACGTCGGCTTGGTAGAACACGCCCTCGAGCGTCACGAAATGGCGCTTCCCCTCGGGGGCGGGTGCGAGGTCGAAACGCTTGCGATAGATCAGCGGTCCGTCGTTGTCGCCGAAGCCTGGCAGGTTGCGCCAGTGACTGGGCACTCGCACCTCCGGCCAGTCGTCGTCGAAGTAGTCGAGCCCCACCGCACTGCGGCGCCGTTCGTCGTCGGCAACATTGGCACGCCACTGTCCCGACAGATCCACGATGGCGACACTAGGCGCGGGCCGCCCGCGGCGTGCGCCGCAAAAAGCGGTATGGTCGACTCATGGCAACACGTGCTCAAACCCTCGGCGATCTGAAGGCCTC
>JBDTYA010000189.1:0-6189 GCA_040005915.1 Ilumatobacteraceae bacterium | reverse complement strand
GTCAGGTCGTACGGCGGGCTTTCGTTCAGCAGGCGCATAGCAGCTCCAGATCGACGGTGGCCATGGACGGGACCGCACAAGGCTACGGCCTCGGTGGGCCAACCGCGGCGTCCATCGCGACCATGACGGACCGATACGGTTTGCGTCCGTGGAGCCCTCGGTCGTACTCGTTCACGGTTGGGGCGGCTCGTTCGAGTCGACATGGAAGAACAACGGGTTCACCGAGTTGTTGCACGACGCCGGCCGCACCGTCATCGGCATCGACCTGCTCGGCCACGGCACGGCCCCGAAGCCGCACCACCCCGAGGCCTACGACGACTTGACGACCCGGATCGTCGAGGCCCTTCCCGACACGCCCGTCGACGCCATCGGCTTCTCCCTGGGCGCGATCACGTTGCTGCGCTCGGCGATGGTCGATCCGCGTCGCTTCCGCCGCCTGGTGTTGGCCGGTGTCGGCGCGTCGTTGTTCGAGACCGACGACGGCCGAGCGCACCGGATCGTCGCCGCGTTGGAGGGCCGTGGCGATCCCGACGACAACCTGGCGCGGATGTTCGTGCAGTATGCCGGTCAGCCCGGCAACGACGTCGCCGCCCTGACGGCCGTGATGAGGCGAACCCGTCTGTCGATGCAGCCGGCGATGTTGTCGAACGTGACCTGCTCGACGCTGGTCGTCATCGGCGACCGCGATTTCGCTGGGCCGGGGCAACCGCTGGTCGATGCGCTGCCCAACGCCACCCTGCGCACGCTCCGCAACGTCGACCACTTCGCCACACCCGACGCGTTCGGCTTCATCGACGCAGCCCTCGGGTTCATCGACGCAGTTCCGTCGTGAACGACATAGAGCGTGCGCTCGCGGTGTTGCGCGCCGGTGGCCTGGTGGCGATACCCACCGAGACCGTGTACGGCCTCGCCGCCGACGCCTCGAACGCCGACGCGGTACGACGGATCTACGCGGTCAAGGGTCGTCCCGTCGACCATCCGCTGATCGTGCACGTCGCCGCAGCCGAGTTGCTGGGCGAGTGGGCAGTGACGATTCCTCCGGCGGCGGCGGTGCTGGCCGACGCCTGCTGGCCGGGCCCGCTGACGTTGCTGGTGCCGCGCTCCGCTCGGGTCATCGACGAGGTCACAGGTGGTCGCACGACGGTCGGCGTGCGGGCGCCGGCCCACCCGCTGACCCTCGATCTCCTCACCCGGTTCGGCGGTGGGCTCGCCGCCCCATCGGCCAACCGGTTCGGGCGCGTCAGCCCGACCACCGCCGATCACGTCCGCGCCGACCTCGGCGACGACGTCGACTTCGTGCTCGATGGGGGCGCCTGCCCCATCGGCGTCGAGTCCACGATCGTCGACTGCACCGTCGATCCGCCGCAGGTGCTCCGCCCCGGCGGAATCTCTGCTGAGGAGATCTCCGCCCTGCTCGACATGAAGCTTGGCGAGGCCGGCGGGCCCAGTCGCGCGCCGGGAATGCTGGCCTCGCACTACGCGCCGCGATGCCGCGTGTTGCTGGCGGATTCAATCGCCGAAGCCCGATCCCTGGCCGAGGTGATGCCCGGATCGGAGATCATCCACGACGACGACCTCGCCCACTACGCGCACTCGTTGTTCAGCCGTCTCCGCGACGCTGACGACCGCGGGGTGACGACCCTGATCGCCGTGCTACCCCCTGCCGCCGGACTCGGGCACGCCATTCGCGACCGCCTCACCAAGGCTGCAGCGAGCACCCCCCGCTGACGTCCGATCTGCAACCTGGGCGCAGCTTCGGTACCCGGAGTACCGGTTTGGCGCCCAACCGGCCTCGGTGGGCGGGGCCTCGGTACCGAGGGTGCGGGTCTCGCGCCCGACCGGCAAGGCGCGCCGGTCGGCCTCGTCGGGCGAACCGGCTCACAGTCGGTTCAGGTTCGCAACCCAGAGATCGCGGACCAGTTCGACGTCGGGCGCTGGGGTGCCATCGACCGAGGCGACGGTCAGCGACACCGTGCTGCTACCGGCGTCGGGGACGAGGTCGAGGCGACACCAACACGGTGCCGGCTCGGTGAGGTGCACCTCGAGAACGTAGGGCGGATCATCGACCAGCACTTCGCCCATCCACGACGTGACGACCAGCAACGCCTCGAAGGCGTCGACCGGCAACGAGTCGATCGTGAACGATGGCGCGTCGTGTTGTACCCCGGGATACCTAGGTCGTGGCTCCCGCGTCGCCGCCACCACCACCGGGGCCTCCTCGACGACACGTGGCGCCGGGGGAGGTGGCTGAGTCAACAGATGGATCACGGCGTCGAAGGCGACGTTGATCTGGCCCATCCGGATCGGGTCGCCGCCGTGGTCGGGATGGTACAGGGAGGCAAGCCGGCGGCGCGCCTGGCGCGCCTGCTCGACCGTCGCGTCGCGCCCCAGTCCGAGGACCCCGAACGGGTCGTCGCTCATGCCCCTGGGGTCACGCAAATCAGGAGGCGGTCGACGGATGGGTCGATGTGCGCAGCGCGGCATACCTGGCCCGGACGCCGGCCGGGTCGCCGCCCGGGGCCTCCAGCGACGTGCTGAAACCGAGCCCCCAGCGCTGTGCAACCTCTCTGTGATCGATCCCCGATGCAACTGCGGCCGCCTGCACGCAGGCCCCGGTGGCGACAGCCTCGTCGGCGTCGGCCACCGAGACGGGGAGGTAGCAGAGCTCGGCGACGACATGGCGGAAGGCGGCGCTGCGCGAGCCGCCCCCGACCAACCGCACGGACGTCAACGGGGTTTGCGCGCCGAGGGCATCGAGGGCGTCGAGCAACCCGCACACGACACCCTCGACCGCGGCTCGGGCCAGTTGCTCGCGCGACACGTCACTGCGGAGGCCGGCGAGCAGACCGGTCGCCTTCGGCAGGTTCGGCGTCCTCTCGCCGTCGAAGTACGGCAACATCGTCGTGCCGCCTGCACCGGCCGGTGCGGCCAGTGCGAGTCGGTCGAACTCGGCGTGACCGACGCCCAACAACCGGCCGATCGCGTCGGTCACCTTGGTCGCGTTGAGGGTGCACGCCAGCGGCAGGTACGCGCCGCCGGCGTCGGCGAAACCGGCGACCGCCCCGCTGGCGTCAGCCGTCGGATGATCGCTCAACGCGTATGCGGTGCCCGACGTGCCGAGCGAGAGCACGGCGACCCCCGGCTGGAGGCCGAGACCCAGGGCGGCAGCCATGTTGTCGCCCGTACCGCATGCAACCGCGGCCCCGTTCCACGAGCCGACGACCTCGGTTGGACCGGCGACTCGTGGCAACGCAGCGGACCAGTCGCGATCCTTGTCGATGATCGCGAGGATGTCGGCGGCGTACTGCCCAGTGGTCGGCGACCAGTAACCGGTGCCGGACGCATCACCTCGATCGGTGACGAGTTGGCCCGTCAATCGGAGCGTCATCCAGTCGTGCGGGAGCAGTACGTGCGTCAACCGCTCCCAGTTGTCGGGCTCGCTGCGGTGCAGCCAGCTGAGCTTGGTCACAGTGAACGCGGCCACCGGCACACTGCCGACGGCCGCAGCCCAATCGGCTGCGCCACCGGGCAGTTGCTTCAGCAACCACCCGGCGTCCGGCGCAGTCTCGGTGTCGTTCCACAACTTGGCCGGACGGATGACCTGCCGCTGGGCGTCGAGCACCACCATGCCGTGCTGTTGGCCGGCGACACTGATCGCCTCGACCGCCGGTGAACCCGCCGCGGCCCACGCTGTCTCGAATGCCGACCACCACGACTCGGGGTCCTGCTCGGAGCGAGGTGGCGTCGTGGCGGGGTGGGAAGCCGAGCCGCGGGCCACGACCCGGCCGCTGCCGAGCTCGCGGACCTCCACCTTGGTGCTCTGTGTCGACGAATCGACGCCGGCGACGAGGCGGTTGGTCATCGACGAGCCGCCTCGACGACAGGGCGACGGGGTTCAGACATGCACGAACCGTAGCGGGCCTGCCATGATCGCTCTGATGCAGAGCACCCTGCCCTACCTCGATGCCGACGAGCTGTTCCGCCTGGTTCCTTTGCCCGATGCGCTCGACGCGCTGAGGGCATGCTTCGCGGCGTCGCCGTCGCACGTCGACCGCGTCCACACGGCGGCCGGCGGCGGTGAGTTCCTGGTGATGCCGGCCGCTACAGGCGATGCCGCAGGCGTCAAGCTGGTGGGCATCCAGCCGGCGAACCCCGCTCGCGGCCTACCGATCATCCAAGGCGTGTATGTGCTGTTCGACATGCGCATCGGCCAGCCGATCGCGCTGTTGGACGGTGCCGCGCTCACCACGTTGCGCACACCGATGATCTCAGCTCTGGCCACCGACGCGCTGGCCCGCGACGACGTTCGATCCCTCGGTATCATCGGCACCGGTCCGCAAGCCGTCGCCCATGTCCATGCAATTCGCGTGGTACGGCCCGAGGTCGATCACATCGTCGTCGCCGGTCGCACCGAGGCCAATGTGGCCGGCGTCGTCGACCAGCTCAGGGCCGCCGGTCAATCCGCTGTCGAGGGCTCCTACTCCGATGCTGCGGCGTGCGACGTCGTGTGCGCGGCGACCCGATCCGACACCGCATTGTTCGGCCTTGCCCAAGTTCGGCCCGGCACCCATGTCAACCTCGTCGGCTCGTACCGGCTCGACCTGCGCGAAGTCGCCGCGGATCTCGTTGCTGCTTCGACCGTCGTCGTCGACGAGATCGCCGCGGCTCGGGCCGAGGCCGGCGATCTGCACCTGGCCGTGCAGGAAGGGATGTGGTCGTGGGACAAGGTGGCCGGCGACCTCACCGACCTTGCGAGCGGACGGCTGCACCGCAGGGCTCTCGACGAGATCACACTGTTCAAGAGCGTCGGTCTGGCCGTACAGGACCTGGCCATCGCCCAACGCGCCGCCGCGGCGGCCGGAATCATGGAGGAATCGTGAGCAAGTCCGTCGTCATCGTCGGGGGCGGACTCGTGGGCCTGTCGTCCGCTCTCTTCCTCACCGAGGCCGGCGCCGAGGTCACCATCATCGACAGCGGTGCGCTCGGCGGTGGCGCCTCGCGCGGCAATGCCGGGTTCATGTGCACTGCAATCGTCGAACCACTGCCGGCGCCCGGCGCCATCGTCAACGCATTGAAGTCGCTGCGCGATCCACAACGAGCCCTGCGGGTGCTGCCGAAGGCGATACCCGGCATGGCGCCGTGGCTGCTCAGCTTTGCCCGCAACTGCACCGCTTCTCGGTACCAGTCGGGTCGTGCCGCCTTGGCCCGTTTCAACTACAACAGTGGGGCGATCCTCGAGCGCCTGGTCACCCAAGGTGTCGCTGTCAGCCTCAGCCGCGAGCTGCTGGTGCCGTACCACGACATCGCCAAGGCCGAGCATCACTTCAAGGCGTTGCAGCCGATGGTCGAGTTCGGGGCGCGCATCCCCGACCGCGTCGTCGATGGCGACGAGATCCGGCGGTTGGCGCCGGCGATCACCGATCACGTCCGCGCCGGCCTCGTGATGCCAGGTGACCGATCCATAGATCCGCGGCGCTACGTCGATTCCGTCATCGACATCCTCAGGGCTCGCAACGTGCGGATCATGGAGAACACCGAAGTCACCGCCGTCGAGTCCACAGGCAGCCGCGTGCGCGCGCTGACCACATCGAACGGACCGGTGGAGGGTGAGGAGTTCGTGCTGTCAGCCGGCGCCGGCTCAAGATTGGTGGCCAAGCACTTCGACCTCAAGCTCGCGGTCATACCCGGCCAGGGCTACAACGTCGGCCTGCCGACGTCGCCGGGCTTGCAGCAGCCGGTGATCTTCGAAGAGGTTCATGCGGTCGCGACACCGTTCGAGGACCGCATCCGCCTCGGCGGCACGATGGAGTTCGGCGGCGACCATCCTCCGTTCGACCCCCGCCGCATCGAGATGATCGTCGACTCGATGCGCAAGTTCCTCGATCTCGATTGGGACGAGCGGTTCGAGGTGTGGGCCGGTTCGCGGCCGATGAGCGCCGACGGTCTGCCCTTCATGGGGCGCCCCAAGCGGTGGAACAACGTGGTCGTCGGCGCCGGCCACGGGATGTTCGGATTGACGCTGGCACCGCCCAGCGGTGTGGCCATCTCGGAACTGATCATGACCGGTCGCAGTTCGACCGACATCAGCGCCTTCGATCCCGACCGCAGCCGCTTCCGTCGCTAGAGCGCGCCGACCTCGTCGCCCCACACATCGCTGAGCACGTAGCCGAGCGGATACGGATCGGTCGG
>JBDTYA010000188.1:0-2861 GCA_040005915.1 Ilumatobacteraceae bacterium | reverse complement strand
AGCTCACGACGCTGTTCGTACGGCAAGCCGATGGTGTCGTGCCCATCGACCAACAGCACGTCGAACACGTAGTACGCGACCTGCGTGGCGTGTTGCTGCATCAACTCGAAGCTGGGCCGGCCCTGCGGATCGAGCACGACGAGCTCGCCGTCGACGATCGCCGACGTGGCGTTGACAGAGGTGGCAAAATCGGCGAGCTCGGGATACTTCGCAGTGACATCCAGCAGATTGCTGCTCTGCAGTCGAGTGGCCCCGCCATCGACGAACGCCAACGTGCGGTAGCCATCCCACTTGATCTCGTAGGCCCAGTTCCCGTCGTCGGGAGGCAGAGTGCCGATGGCCGCCTTCATCGGTGCCACCGGATAGCGCAGTGTCATCGCTTGGGCAGTCTGCTCGACAGCACGCCGGCCGACTCGAGTCGATCGAGCTCGTCGTCACCGAGTTCGAGCAGCTCGGCCAGCACGGCGCGATTGTCCTCGCCGCGATATCGCGGCTCGCCGCGCAACCCCACGTCGCCGCTCGCGAAGTGCCACGGTGTGTTCGGAAGGCGGACGGTCGCGCCGCCGCGGTCGCTGACCTCGACCACGGCACCTCGTTCCTTGGCCCAATCGGTGCCGGCCAGCTCGCGGAGTGAGCGCATCGTGCCGGTGGCCAACTGGTACCGGCCCATGATCTCCTCGATCGCCTGTGGTGTCGCGATCGTCACGGCCCAGGCACGCAGGATTTCGATGATCTCGTCGAAGTTGGCAAGGCGCGACGGTACATCGACGAATCGCGGATCGTCGATCAGTTCCGGCCGGCTGATGGCCATCATGTAGCGCTCGAACGTGCCGCGGCCGGCGGGGTGGCCGCTGATGACGAGGCGCTCTCCGTTGCCGGCCGCGAGCACCGGATACGACCCGGTATCGAAGCTGCGGATCCAATCGGCCGGAACGTCGCCGTCCCACAGCTGATCGTGGGCATGCTCGTTGACGTACAGCATCGTCTCGGCCATGGTCACCTCGATTCGGTCGCCCCTGCCGGTGCGCTCGCGGTTGAACAGCGCGGCAAGGATCGCCGACGCGGCTTCCAAGGAGGTGTACACGTCGGCGTGACTGAACGGGTCGTTGGCGTAGTCGCCACCGCGCGCGTCGCCCTGGGCCTTCGTGATGCCCGCCTCGGCGCCGATGACCGGCGCATACGCGCGTCGGTGCACCCACGGACCGGTCGAGCCGTATCCGTTGATCGACGCATAGATGATGTTGGGGTTGCGGGCGGCAACCGCCTCGTAGCCGAGGCCGAGCCGCTCCATGACATCGGGCCTGAAGTTCTCGATCACGACGTCGCAGAAGGCGACGATCCGCAGCAGCAGTTCGACGGCCTCGGGTTGGCGCGTGTCGAGGCTGATGGCCCGCTTGCCGGTGTTCTGCTGCATGAAGTACGACGCCAGGCCATTGACGCGCGGATCGGTCGTGCGACTGATGTCGCCATCAGGTGCCTCGACCTTGATCACCTCGGCACCGAGATCGCACAGCATTCGCGTGGCGTGCGGCCCGCTGAGCACCCGCGTGAAGTCGAGCACGCGAATGCCGTCGAGGGGCCGCTGCGTCATGCAGCCAGGGTAATTGCCACGGTCACTAGCCTCGCATCGTGCACAACGACCTGAAGCTCGTCGACGCTCGGATCGAACGGGAGCTGCAGGAACGAGTGCTGCCTGCCGTCTACCGCGAATCGATCCCGCTCACCGTGTCGGCATGGCACGCGCCGGGCGAGCCGGTCCCGTACGACGAGGCGATGTCCGGTGACTTCCACCCGTTCGCGATCGGCGACCATTGGAGCCGGCCGTGGGGCACGACCTGGTTCCGTTTCACGGTCGACGTGCCGGCGACGATGGCCGGCCCGCAGCTGGAGGCGATGATCGACCTGGGCTTCCACCCCGATTCCGCCGGCTTCCAGTCGGAGGGCCTGGTGTGGATCGACGGCGAGCCGGTCCAGGGAATCCATCCGCGCCGGACCGGGCTCCCGCTGCCACAGATCGGACCCGGCCCGCTCACGTTCTTCGTCGAGGCGGCGTCGAACCCGGCGTTCCCGGGTTACCGACCATCGCTTCTCGGCTCGCTGGCCACGGCAGGCGACAAGCCGCTGTACCGACTTCGTCAGGCGTCGCTCAACGTCCGTGACGACGTGGCCCTCGGTCTGTTGCTCGACGTGGACGTACTGCTGGGCCTGGCCCGGTCGTTGCCGACCGACGACGCTCGGCGCATTCGTGTGCTGCGCCAGTTGGAGACAGCATTCAACCTGCTCGATCTCGATGACGTCGCAGCGACAGCCGACGCGGTGCGGCGTTCGTTGCAGCCTGCCCTCGCCCTCGCGGCCCGATCCGGAAGCCATCGTGTCGTTGCGCTCGGCCATGCCCACATCGACTCGGCGTGGCTGTGGCCGATACGCGAGACGATGCGAAAGTGCGCGCGAACATTCGCATCGGCCATCCGTCTGATGGACGATTATCCCGACTACCACTTCACGTGCTCGCAAGCCGCCCAATACGCGTGGATCGAGGAGCAACATCCGTCGCTGTTCCGTCGAATCCGCGACAAGGTGGCCGCCGGGCAGTGGCACCCCGTCGGAGGGATGTGGGTCGAGCCCGACATGAATCTGCCGAGCGGCGAGAGCATCGTCCGCCAACTTGTGATGGGGCAGCGCTACTTCGAGTCACGCTTCGGCATCCGCAGCTCGGTGGTCTGGATCCCCGACGTGTTCGGCTACCCGGCGACGCTGCCACAGATCTTCCAACACGGCGGTTGCACCCGCTTCGTCACCCAGAAGTTGAGCTGGAACAAGCAGAACGTCTTTCCGCATTCGACGTTCTGGTGGGAGGGCCT
>JBDTYA010000187.1:0-2910 GCA_040005915.1 Ilumatobacteraceae bacterium | reverse complement strand
GCGATCTTGGCCAGCAACGTCGCGTTGTTCGAGACGTACGAGCCGTTGTTGTCGGTGCCCGCCCTGGTCAGGCCGTCGCGCAGGCGGTAGTTCATCCAAACGATCCGAACGGCGCCCGTCGCCCGAGCGGCGTCGACGATGATGTCGAAGTTGGTGCCGAAGCCGACGCTGCCCTCGTTGTATCCGGTGCCGATCACGACTGCATCGAAGTGCCCGGGTGCGCTCTGCAGCGCTTCCAACGCGGTGTTGGGGGTCTTGCCGGCCAAGCTGTGACACGACGCCCTGACCAGACGACGGCACGATTCGGCGTCGAGCACGTACGTCATCCCGCCGATCGCATCGAGGGCGTGCGAATAGAACTTGATCCCTTCCAGCGACGAGTCGCCGATCCACAGCACGCGTGGGATGGGCGGCGCCAGCGTCGGTGTCTCCTGCACGGATGTGCCACGAGTTGCGGGAGCGTTCGCCGATCCTCCGTAGCCGACGCTGGGGAGCGCCGATGCCACCGATGCGAAGAGCAGCGTCACGGTTGTGGCGACGACGACGACTCGTCCTCGATTCAAAATCCTCCGACCCAACCGCGTGATCGTTCGACCGCCCGCAACCACGTGGCGTAGCCGAGGTCGGTGAACAGTCGTTCGGGCTCTGGCTCGAACGAGGCGTCGATCTGCCATCGTTCGTTGATTGCCTCGACCGACGGCCACACGCCTTCGGCAAGGCCGGCGAGGTACGCGGCACCCAGCGCGGTCGTCTCTTGATCTACCGGGCGCTGCACCGTGACGCCGAGTTGATCTGCTTGCATTTGCAACAACAAGTCCATGATCGACGCGCCTCCGTCGACTCGTAGTGCAGCGAGCGTGGTGCCGCTGGCCCTGGACATGGCTTCGACGGCATCGCGGGTCTGGTAGGCCATCGCCTCGACGACCGCGCGGGCGATATGGCCCTTCGACGTGCCACGGGTGATGCCGACGATCGTGCCGCGCGCATAGGGATCCCACCACGGGCTGCCCAGGCCGGTGAACGCCGGAACGACGAACACTCCGCCGTTGTCGGTGACGCTGGCTGCCAGGGGGCCGATCTCGGCAGCCGATTGGATCAACCCCAGCCCGTCACGCAGCCACTGGATGGCCGCGCCGGTCACGAAGATGGCGCCCTCCAACGCATAGGCGACCGTGCCGTCGGCGAGCTGCCACGCCACTGTCGTCAACATCCCCTCGGTCGGCTGAGGGCAGGTCGGACCGACGTTGAGCAGGATGAAGCTGCCTGTCCCATAGGTGTTCTTGGCCATGCCCGGCGTGAAGCAGGCCTGGCCGATGAGCGCCGCCTGCTGATCGCCGGCAACGCCGGATATGGGGATGCCGCCGGGGCAACCCGAGGCCGTTACGGTCTCACCGAATCGGCCGCTCGACGGCAGCACGGTCGGCAGCGCTGTCATCGGGATGCCGAACAGCCTGCACAGGTCGGTCGACCACTCCAGCCTGCGGATGTCGAACAGCATCGTCCGGCTGGCGTTGGTCGGATCCGTGACGTGCGCGGCGCCGCCGGTGAGGTTCCAGATCAGCCACGAGTCGATGGTGCCGAGCGCGAGTTCCTCGTCGACCGGGATGCCGCGTTCGGTCAACAGCCACTCGAACTTCGACGCCGAGAAGTACGGATCCAACACGAGTCCTGTGGTCTCGCGCACGAACGGCAGGTGGCCGCTGTCGCGCAGCGAGTCGCAGCGGTCAGCGGTGCGGCGGTCCTGCCAGACGATCGCCGTGCCATAGGGCTTACCCGTTCGCCGGTTCCACGCCACGACGGTCTCGCGCTGGTTGGCAATGCCGATCGCGGCAACCGAATCCCGGCCCACCCGGCCGATGACCTCGTTGAGCGTGGAGCACACGACAGCCCAGATCTCCCCGGCGTCGTGCTCGACCCAACCCGGCTGGGGGTAGATCTGGGTGAACTCCTCGTACGCCGCAGCGGTGTCGGAACCGTCAGGGAATATCGCCCGGCTGCGGACACCGGTCGTGCCGGCATCGATCGCGATCACGCAACGCCTGGCGTCGGCACTCATCGAGGTCACCGTACTCAGCGGCGGCGCTTCTTGGTGGAACGGTTGGGGCGCTGCGACGGGCCGGTGCTGGTGCGCCGCGTCGGCGCCGGCCGGGCTCGCGCTCCCTGAGCGGCGACGGCGGGCGCGGCCGCCACCGCCTGCCGTCGATCGCGGGCCTGCTTCATCGACTGCCGCTCGTAGCCGAACTTCGACAACAGGGCGACGAAGGCTACGTACAGCACCATTCCCACGACGAGGCCGACGAAGCTGGTGATCTGCGGCTTCTTGACGAGGAACACCATCGCCAGCCCGCCGATGATCAAGAAGATGGCTGCCTCGCGCAGCAATCGTCGCCACGGGATCGGCCGGTTCGGGTCCCAAGCCAAATTTGATCTCCTTCTTTTCTGTTGCCGTGCCCTAGCCTCTGCACACGTGCGCGTCGGCATTTTGACAGGTGGCGGAGATTGCCCGGGACTCAACGCCGTCATCCGCGCCATCGTTCGCAAGGGCGAGCTCAACTACGGCGACGAATTGGTCGGGTTCCTCGACGCGTGGGACGGAGTTCGCGAGCGACGCACGATGCCGCTCGACGTGCGCTCGCTGCGAGGCATGTTGCCCAAGGGCGGCACCCTGCTGGGCACGCGGCGGGGTAGCCCGTACGACGTTCCCGGAGGTCCCGAGGAGGTCGCCGCGACGTTCGAGGAGATGGGGATCGACGCCCTCGTGGTGGTCGGCGGCAACGGTTCGTTGACCGTTGCCTGCAAGCTCTTCCATGACTTCGACCTGCCCATCGTCGGGGTGCCGAAGACCATCGACAACGACATCGTCGGCACCGACATGACCTTCGGGTTCACCACGGCGGTGCAGATCGCGAC
>JBDTYA010000186.1:0-11384 GCA_040005915.1 Ilumatobacteraceae bacterium | reverse complement strand
TCCCGCCGCCGCGTACTTCTTCGACGGAGATCAGCTTCGAGTCGGCCTTCACGCGGGTGGCGACGTTGTTGGCGCCCTTGCGAAGCGAGACGTTGTCGAAACTCTCTTCGAGCTTCTCGCCGCGCTTCACGACAAGCTTGAACTGATCGTTGTTCTCTCCGGGCTCCGAGGCTTCGGTGGTCTCGACGGTGATCCCGTCGCCGGCCGGGCCACTCTCGAGCGCCTTGACCGTGAGGCCGGGCTTGCCTTCGCCCGCCGGCAGCTCGCCGTGCGCGGTGGCGGCTTTGGCCGTGTCATCGTCATCGGCGCCACCGATCCGCACGACGTACGCCGCGCCGCCGCCATTCAGGAAGTAGCCGTACACCGCGTGGGCCAAGTAGGAGCCCTCGACGAAATCGCCGAAGTTCTGCGTGAACTGAGTCCAGTTGGTCACCAACGTCGGTGTGTTTGCGGGGCCCTTCTCGGCAAATCCGACGAAGGCGGCGACCGCTGTACCGACTCCCTCAATCGGCTTCGACCCAGACGACACCTCCTCCATGTAGACGCCGGGCGACAGGTAGGTCGGCATGGGTGGTACTCCTCTGTTGGACGATTTGGGTCGGACGATACGGATCGTGCACCTCGGACCCGCGGCCCGTGGATGGGTCCCAATATGTGGCCACGGGTCGGCGGTTGAAAGGTGCGCTCGATCCTCGGGTAGGGCAGTGCGGTGTGCACGAATGGGCAGGTCCCGGTGTCCGTTGACGTCTTTCGTCGGTCGGTGCGGCGGCCGACACTTTGGCGGTGATCGCAGACGCAGACCGATCGCTCTCCAACTTCCTCGTCTCGGCTCTCGACTCGGGGACATCGGTGACCTTCGAGACGCCGAGCGACGAGTGGGCCGCGGCCGTGAAGCGCCCAGCCGTGTCGTGCTTCCTGCACCGCGTGGTCGAGGACATCGGCCGGCGCAACTCGGATTGGGCCGACGAGCGCACCGCGGAGGGCCGGGTGAGCGCTCGCCAGCCACCCGTTCGCCACTACCAGTTGCACTACCAGGTCAGTGCATGGGCGAAGTCGGTGGAGGAGGAGCATCGCCTGCTCGGACGGGTGATGGAGGCTTGCCTGACCGGCGAGATCGTCGCCGCCGAGCACCTCGCCGGCGTGCTCGAAGGTGAAGCGCAGCCACTGCTCGTGCGCCTCGGCGTGCCTGTACCGGACCCCGGCCCACAGGCCCACGACGTGTGGTCGTCGTTGGGCATGCCGTTGCGCGCTTCGTTGGAGCTGACCCTGGTCGCCCCGCTGCGACCGCATCTGGTGACCGACATCGCCCCGCCTGCCGAGGAGTTGACGATGGAGATGGAACGAATCGGTCGTGGTGCTCGCCGCGTCGGCTCGACCGAGACCAATGTGCTGACCGAGAAGCGCTGGACTGCGTTCCGGATCAGGGAGAAGTCGTCGACGGACGACACGTAGAGTTGCGGACGCTGCCGGTCGGCGCGACCAGCAGCGACCATCAGACGATGCCGGCCTTGACGGCGTAGGCCACGGCGTGCGAGCGGTTACGCAGGTTGAGACGCGTCGTCACGTCGTGGATGACGTTCTTGATCGTGCGCTCCGAGTAAGCGAGCGAGCTGGCGATCTCGTTGGTGCCCATCCCATCGGCAAGCAGCTTCAACACCTCGCGCTCGCGCCCGCTGAGCCCATCGGGGCCGATGCCGCGCGGCGTCAGGACGTCTTGCTGCAACCTGCTGACCTGGTTCATGAGCCGGCCGATCAGGTCGGGTGCCAGCGTGCCGTCGCCGTTCGCTGCGGCAACGACGGCGCGTGCCAACACTTCCGGGCTGGCTTCACGCCGGCGCAGAACGCCCGACACGCCGGCCTCGATGGCGACCATCAGACCGTTGTCGTCGAGTTGCGTAGCGACGAGTACGACTCGCGGGCAGCCTCCGCGCTGGATGCCGCGCACCACTCGAACAGCTGCCTCGTCGATCTCGTCGGTCACGACGACGGCTACGACGGCGTCGTCGATGCACCCACGCTCGACGACGTAGGCCTCGGGGCGGCCGCGCAGTTGCGCTGCAACGCCGGCTTCGGAGATGGGATCATCACCGTGGACGTAGACGGCTACTCGATCGGACATGTTGTTCCTCCATCAGGATTGCGGTGCCTCGTGATGAGACGGTGGCGGCCGTCCCAGATACCGGCGGCATCATGCGCCCGGCGCCTCAACGAGCAATCAACGGCGACTCAACGGGCAATCAATCTGCCCTGAGGTCGCTACTGCCCGAAAGGAGCCGTCGTTACCATCGAGTGCATGGGTTCGAGCGCGTCTCTCGATCGACCCGAGCTCGCCGTCGAACCTGGTCAAGAGGTCACTGCGCAGCTCAGGGTTCGAAACAATGGTTCAGTCGTCGATCAGTTCACGTTCGAAGGACTTGGTTCGGGCGCGACGTGGATCGAGGCCGAGCCCGAAGTGCTTTCGTTGTTCCCGGGTGCGGAGGGAACCGTCACGATTCACTTCCGGCCACCGCGTTCACCCAACACTGCGCCCGGAGCGACGCCGTTCGGTGTCAAAGTCGTGTCGGGCGAGGACCCAATGGGGTCAGCGGTGGAAGAGGGAGTCATCACCGTCGGCCGCTTCACGGACCGAACCGTCGAGATCTTCCCGGTCACCGCCCGCGGCCGTCGCAGGGGACAGTTCCAGATCGCCGTCGACAATCGCGGTAACGCACCGATCGACATCGAGTTCGCCGGATCCGATCCCGAGAACGCATGCAGCTATCACTTCTCCAGTCAGGCACTGGTCGTCGAGCCCGGCACCGCGCACTTCAGCAAGTTCGAGGTCGTACCTCACGAGAGGTTCTGGAAAGGCCCACCGAAGACCCACCAGTTCCAGATCCTCGTCAGCGAGATTGTCCGGCATGCAACGCTGCCCGCACCGCAGATGGCAGCGCCGGGCTCTCCGTCACCTCCGCCAGACGCGATGTCGACGGTCGCCGTGGTGCCCGTGCCCGAAGTCATCAGCGGCACGCTGTTGCAGGAGGCGATGCTGCCGCCGTGGTTGATCAAGGCTGTGATCGCGTTGATCGCGTTGATCCTCATCCTGTGGATCCTGTGGATCACGCTCTTCAAGCCGACGGTCGAGTCGGCGGCGAAGGATGCCGTCGAGGCACCGCTCGCGTCGTTGAACGACAAGGTCGACGCGCTGACGGCCACAACGGTGGCCGGTGGCGGTGGTGCGGTAGCACCGACCACGACGGTTGTCGCCAACGGCGGTGGCGTCGCGGTGACGACCACGACCGGTGTCGCGGGCGGGGGCGTCGAAGTGCCAACGACCACCACGACGCCGACCTCGACGTTCGCAACGCCGTTCGGCAACCCGGCCGACTTCCAACTGGGCTTCGGTGCGCTCGTGCCGGCCGGTAGTAGCCAGGACTTCGCCAACCCGTTCTCGTCGACGTTCGCGGTGACCGACGTGATCCTTCAGAACCCCAACGGTGACACCGGCTTCGTGCAGGTCAAGCGCGACGGCAACATCATCCTGCAGTCGGCGCTCGAGAACTTCCGTGACCTCGACCTGCACTTCGTCGCCCCATACATGTTCGTGCCGGGTTCGAACCTGATCATGACGGTCACATGCACGACACCCGGCCCAACCGTCGCCGGCTGCGCGGTATCGGGTTCGTTCGGCGGCTTCCAGAAGTGAGCCCGAGTTGACGAGCGGTGTGCGTTCACGTCTCCCGAGGTGGCTGATGCGCCCGGTTGAGGGAGGCAGCGTTGACAACTGACGTTCAAAAGTGTTCGCTGTGACCGGTATGAGTGGACCACGGCGGCGTCCCGCGACCGTTCGCAACCCGGCGCGCTCCGGTCGCGCCGGTCGAGTCGCGCTCGCGTTGCTGCTGGCGTCGGCAACGGTCGGGTGGATCGGAGAGGGCAACTCCGCAGCAGCGGCCCCCGCCGAACTGATCTCGGTCGATCCGGTTTTCGGCAGCACGATGGACTCGCAGGACACGATGCCGTCGGTCTCGGGCGACGGCAACATCGTCGCGTTCACGGCAACCGGCAACGCACAGACTCTCCACACCGGCGACTGGGTCTACACGCGCAACCGGGCCGCGGCGACGACCACCGACGTCGCCGCGCCGTTCCTCGTCGGCATCACCACCGGCGGCGTCCTGAGCCGTGACGGCTGCCATGTCGCGGCATGGGGCTTCAACCCGGCGTTCAACTTCGGCTTCTTCTCCATCCCGGCTGCGTGGGCGATCTACACGTGGAACATATGCACCGACGGTGTCCCGGTCAACGTCTCCGGAAACCTGCCCGGTTTCCCACGGCTCGCCGAGGCCGGCGCGATTCATGGGCCGTTGGCGATCTCGGCCGACGGCCGGTACGTCGCATACATCGCTGCCCCCGCCAACACCGCGTCGCGCATCGGCAGGATCGATACCAACGCCCCCGCGTCGGAGAACCTCCTGACCAACGGGGTGTACAACGCCAACTCGATCGACATCACCGACACCGGTGCGTTCCTGGCGGTCGGCGGGCAGACGACGGTCAACGACCGGACCCGCAATGCGGTGATGGGCTGGACGCCCCCCTGCGTGCTGCAGACGGGCGCGTGCAACCTCGAGACGATCGCGGTCGGCAATGGCGGCGACAACGTTTCTGAGGTCAACTACAACCCATCGCTGTCTGCCGATGGCCGCTACGTCGCGTTCACCTCGAACATCCCCGACATCATCGGGGCGGGTGCGTTCACCTCTCGTCAGGTCTACGTCCGCGACCGCGTCGCCGGGGTCACCAAGATCGTCAGCACGGCGCCCGGTCAGGTGATGTCGGGCGACCTCGACGACGCTGAGATCAGCCCGGACGGTTCCCAGGTCGCGCTCGTGCAGGCTGCCGCGCCGCCTCCCGGCGCCAAGCCGGTGCGCGAGGTGTACGTCGCTCATTCCACGTCGGGGTTCTTCGACACCGCAGCGTTCGACCTCGTCTCGTACGGGGTCAGCGGCGCACCGACGAGCACCGATTCGGGGCTTCCGTCGATGTCGTCGAACGGGCGATATGTGGCGTTTGCCTCGGGCGCCAACAACGAGCTGTCCGGCGTGCGGACGCCGACGGGTCTCAACGTGTGGATGCGTGCCCGGCCGATCGCCCTCGACATCACCCCCAGCCTCGACTTCGGCACTGTCGACCTCGGTGTGCAATCGGCGCCGCAGAATGCCGTCGTCACCAACACGTCGGGCGTCGACATCAACATCGGTGCGGTCACGCCACCCACCGCACCGTTCTCGATCATCGCCAATGGATGCGGGGGAACGCTTGCGCCGGGTACGTCATGCGCGATCACGATCGTGTTCACCCCGCCGGCTCCCGGAAGCGCGAGTTCGTCGGTCTCCGTCTCGGGCGACGGCCTGTCGGTCTCGGCGTCGCTCGTCGGCTCCGGCCGGGCGCCGGTGGTGCCGACGCCCGGCTCGTTGACGATGACACCTGGTTCCGCCAACTACGGGACCGGACCGGTGGGCACCGCGTTCCCGTCCAAGAAGTTCACGGTCTCCAATCCCGGTCAGACAGCGGTGACGCTGGGTGGCTCGGGCCTCAGCGGCACCGGCGCCGACCAGTTCACGATCACGACCAACGCGTGCGCGGGTTCGTTGGCGCCCGGCGGTTCGTGCGTCATCGAGGTTGTCGCGGCGCTGACTCGACAAGGCTCGTCGACCGCAACCTTGGGGATCGTAGGCACGGGTGGCCAGTCGGCACAGTCGACCCTGCGGGTCAAGGCGACGGTGCAGTTGTTCACGCCGATCCTGAAGATGAATCCGGGCGTCGTCAGCGCAGGCGGCATCACGGCGGCGCTGGGCAGTGCCTTCCCGCCGAACATCGACGTGCAGCTCGCGTTCGAGGGTGAGGCTCCGTTCGCGACGGTGCACACCGATGCGGCCGGCACGTTCCGGTTCGACTACCTCGTGCTGCGCAATGGGGTGCGCATCGGTGGGCTACAGGTGGTCGCCATCGATCAACCACAGTTCACCGGCGTCCGCGCCCCACTGCTGATCGACCTCGCCACGTTCCGTCCGAGCGGCTTCAGCAGCCCGTCGTTCACCAGTGGCGTGCGCACGTTGGTCAGCCGCGGCGGCTGATCGGCGGGCCTTCTGCGACAGTTCGTCGCAGAAGTACCGGCCTGGTGACCGTTCTCACGGGGATCTAGGGACGGGGGAAACACGCTTGGCGGCGGGCGGGGTGCAGGGCGAGGAGCTTGGCGATCCGCGTGAGGTCGGCTCGCCGGGTCCCGTCCACAGGTTGACAGTCGGGGCACCACACCGACACCCGTTTCCACGGGCTCTCACGGTCGTCCCAACCATCGAGGGTGGTCGCGCAGATCGGGCACGGCCGCCCGCGATGGCCATATATCCAGTGGTCCGCGGTGCCAAGGCGCCGACCCGTTGTGTTCTGCGGCCCTCGCTCGGCGTTGGTGCGGATGAGGGCCGTGCCAACTCCGACGAGGTCGTCGAGACCCTCGATCACCCCAACCGGCTGGTTGGGCGACACCCCGACGACGAACGGCACCTCGACCGCGTACACGTTGCCGAACCCGGCGACGTTGCGTTGGTCCAGCAGGGCGGTCGCCAGGGCGGCCAGCGGCTCGCGCCGTAGACGCTCGACGACCTCGTCGAGGTCGGGCAGCGCCGCGGCACACAGATCGGGACCGAGGTGGCCGACGATGCGATCCTCGTCCCTGGTGGCCAACACCTCGACGATCGGAAGGTTGATTCCCGTCAGTCGTCCATTGTCCATCCACAGTTCGACACGGCGCCGCCATTCCGGCTCGGTCGACGGCGGCCCGACGGTCCACGAGCCGTCCATCCGCAGGTGTGAGTGCAGGGTCCTGCCGTCGTCGAAGCGGATCAAAAGGTGCTTGCCCACGGCGTCGACGTCGACGATCGTGGCACCCGCGAGATCGACACCGACGAGGCGCGGATCGCGGGTCACGCACCGAACGCACTCGTGGCCGAGGAACTCGCGGCCGATCTTGCCGGCCAGGCGCCTGATCGTGTCGCCCTCGGGCATGGGGCAACCGTATCGAGCGGGAGGCTAGATCCCCTCGGCGGCGTTGAGCCCTTCCTCGTCGACTTCCTGGCCGGTGGCCAACTTGGCGAAGATCGCCGGTGGTTCGCGCCACGGATCGGCGAGCGTGCCCGCCTCGGCATCGCGGATGGTCTGCCACACGACCTGACTGGTGCACGGCAGATCGATGTGGCGCACACCCATGTGGGCGAGCGCGTCGATCACGGCGTTCTGTACCGCCGGCGTGGCGCCGATGGTGCTGGCTTCGCCGATGCCCTTGGCGCCAAGGGGGTTCAGTGGGGTCGGTGTCTCGGTGCTGTGCACCTCGAAGTTGGGGAACTCGGCGGCAGACGGAAGCGCGTAGTCCATGAAGTTGCCCGTCAGCGGATTGCCGTCGTCGTCGTACACGACCTGCTCGTACAACGTTTGGCTGATGCCGGCGGCGACGCCGCCGTGCTGTTGACCCTCGACCAACAACGGGTTCAGCACGATGCCGCAGTCGTCGACCGCGATGTGACGCAGCAACGTGACCTTGCCGGTGTCCTGATCGATCTCGACCACGGCGATGTGGGCGCCGAACGGGAACGTGGCCTCACCCTGGTCGAAGTCGAGCTGGGCTGCCAGCTCGAGGGTGCCGTCGCTGTGATCGATGATGCCGTTGGCCGTCGCCGCCGCCACGGCCAACGCCGCCCAGTCGAGGCCGGTCGACGGCACACCCGCCACACTCAGCGTGCCGGTCGCCGTGTCGACGACGATGTCGGAGACGTCGGCCTCGAGCATGTGTGCGGCGAGGTGCTTGGCCTTGTCGACGAGTGATTCGGTGGCCCGTAGGACGGCCGATCCGCCGAGTTGCAGGGAACGCGATCCACCGGTGCCGCCACCGCTGCGCACCAGATCCGTGTCGACCGCGATCAGGGTGATGCGGTCGATGGGGATGCCGGTCTGATCGCTGACGATCATCGCGAAGGCGGTCTGGTGGCCCTGGCCGTGGGCCGACGTGCCGGCCATGACCGTCGCCGATCCGTCCTCGTTGACCTTCACCGCGCCGTATTCGCTGGTGCCGCCGCCTGCTGTGATCTCGACGTAGGTCGATACGCCGATGCCCAGTAGGCGGCGATCGCCGCGAGCGCGACGGGCGACCTGCTCGCGGCGCAACTCGTCGTAACCAGCCCACCGGGCTGCCGCATCGAGCGGCGTCGTGTACGCGCCGCTGTCGTAGGTGATTCCGGTCAGCGTCTTGAACGGGAACACGTCGTCGGCCAGTAGGTTGCGGCGGCGGAGCTCGATCGGGTCGATGCCCAATTCGATAGAAGCCTGGTCGACGATCCGCTCGAGCAAGGCGGTCGCCTCGGGGCGGCCGGCGCCGCGGTACGCGCCCATAGGCGTCGTGTTGGTGGCGGCGACGACGAGGTCGAACTGGATGCCGGTGAACCGGTAGGTGCCGTTGGACATCCGTCGGGTACCCGCCGGCAGGAACGCGCCGATGCCCGGGTAGGCGCCCCCATCGCCGATCAACCGTACGCGCAGCCCGGTGAACGTGCCGTCGTGCTTGCAACCGAGCTCGACGTATTGGATCTGGCCGCGGCTGTGCGACAACACGAGCATGTCTTCGCTGCGCGTCGAGACCCACACCACCGGCCGTTGCAGCTTGCGTGCGGCCGCGGCCACCACGACCTGCTCGGGGTACATGCCGGCCTTGCCGCCGAAGCCGCCGCCGACCAGTGGGGTGACGACGTGTACGTCGTCGTTCGCCATCCCGAGTGCGGTGGCCATCAGCCGTTGCAACAAATGCGGCATCTGCGTCGAGCCGTACACCAGCAGCCGCCCGTCGTCGCCGATGGCGGTCGCCGCAGCATGCGGCTCCATGGGCGCAACGGCGATCCGCTGGTTGACGTAACGGCCGCGCACGATCACGTCGGCATCGCCGAACAGATCCCGGTCGACAGGATCGGTGGTGCTGAGCGCGACGTTGTCGCCGTGGGCCTCGAACAGCACCGGTGCATCGTCGGCGAGTGCGGCCTCGGCATCGACAGCTGCCGCCAGCGGCTCGTAGTCGACGACGACCATGTCGGCCGCGTCCTTGGCATGAGTGACCGTGTCGGCCAGCACCGCGACGATTCCTTCGCCGACGAAACGCACTCGGTCGACGGCGAGGGGAGGCCGGGCGAAGTCGTCGTGCACCGTCGCCATGCTCTGGAACGGCGGGATGCCGAGATCGTCTGCAGTCCAGACGGCGACGACACCAGGCGCTGCCTTGGCGGCCTCGGTGTCGATGCCGACGATCTTCGCATGGGCCATCTCCGAACGCACGAACACCACCTGCAGCGCACCCTCGAGGTCGAGGTCGCCTACGTATTCGGCGTTGCCCAGCAGCAGCTCGGGGTCCTCTGTGCGCAACACGCGTGTACCAAGAATCGAACCAGCCATAGCCGCACGCTACCCGGCAACGTAAGTTACCTTCCGATGGAAACCGCTGTGACCGATGTCGTTCTGGGCGCAACCGGCGTCAGCGCCGCCGATGTCGTCGCCGTCGCCCGCAAGGGGGCGGTCGTCACGCTGGCCGACCCGGCCCGCGATGCGATCTCGCGCAGCGCGGCGATCGTCGCCGGCCTCGCCGAACGCGACGACGCGGTGTACGGCATCTCGACCGGCTTCGGTTCGCTGGCGACGACCGTGATCCCGCCCGAAAGGCGCGAAGAGTTGCAGCGCGCCCTCATCCGATCCCACGCCGCCGGCATGGGCCCGCCCGTGGAGCCCGAGGTCGTGCGCGCGATGATGCTGCTGCGGGCGCGGACATTGGCGATGGGTTTCTCGGGTGTTCGCCAGGTCGTGGTCGACACGATCCTGGCGCTCCTCAACGCCGACATCGTCCCCACGGTGTACGAGCACGGCTCGCTGGGTGCCAGCGGAGACCTCGCCCCACTTGCCCACGTTGCACTGGCGTTGATCGGCGAGGGAGAGTGCGCCGAGGCGATGGCCGCTGCGGGGATCGCGCCCGTCACGCTGCAGGCCAAGGAAGGCCTGGCGCTGATCAACGGCACCGACGGGATGCTGGGCATGTTGGTGATGGCCCTCGCCGATCTCGACATGTTGGTGCGAACTGCCGACATCGCCGCGGCGATGAGCATCGAGGCGTTGATGGGGACGGATCGCGCCTTCGCCGCAGACCTCATGGCACTGCGACCGCATCACGGCCAGACCATGTCTGCCGCCAACCTGCGCCGTTTGCTCGATTCCAGTCCCATCGTCGCCAGCCATCGCACCAACGATTCCCGCGTGCAAGACGCCTACTCGCTGCGTTGCACGCCGCAGGTGCACGGCGCGGCGCGCGACACCGTCACGTTCGCCCGTTCGATCGCTGAGACCGAGTTGGTATCGGCAATCGACAACCCCAGCGTGCTGCCCGACGGCCGCGTCGAATCGTGCGGCCACTTCCACGGCGCGCCCGTTGGTTTCGCCTGCGACTTCCTGGCGATCGCAGCAGCCGAGGTCGGTGCCATCGCCGAGCGCCGGACCGATCGCATGCTCGACCAAAATCGATCGCACGGCCTTCCGCCGTTCCTCGCCGAGGATGCCGGGGTGAACTCCGGGCTGATGATCGCGCACTACACACAGGCCGCGATGGTCGCCGAGAATCGGCGCCTGGCGTCGCCGGCCAGCGTCGACTCACTGCCGACCTCGGCGATGCAGGAGGATCACGTCTCGATGGGGTGGGGCGCTGCCCGCAAGCTCCGCCGATCGGTGGCGAACCTCGGGCGCATCATCGCCTGCGAGGCGGTGTGCGCGGCGCGTGGGATCGACCTGCGTGCACCCGTGCGGCCCGCCGCCGCAACCGCCGCCGCGGTCGCCGCGTTGCGCGACGCAGGGGTTGCCGGCTCGGGACCCGATCGTTGGTTGTCGCCCGAGCTCGGCTGGGCCGAATCGTTGGTGATGAGTGGCGAGTTGTTGGCAGCGGTCGAGCGGGTCACCGGGCCGCTGGACTGACGAGACGACGAGACGACCACAAGACCGCAGGAAGGGAAGCAGGACACGATGTCAGGACCACGGCCAGTACGGGCACCGCGAGGCTCGGAGTTGACGTGCAAGGGGTGGCAGCAGGAAGCGGCCATGCGCATGTTGATGAACAACCTCGACCCGGAAGTTGCCGAGCGACCCGACGACCTCGTCGTGTACGGCGGTACCGGCCGCGCGGCGCGTTCGTGGGATGCGTACGACGCGATCATCCGCACATTGACGACGCTGGAGGACGACGAGACCATGCTCGTGCAGTCCGGCAAACCGGTCGGCGTGTTCCGCACCCACGAGTGGGCGCCGCGCGTGCTGATCGCCAACTCCAACCTCGT
>JBDTYA010000185.1:0-4191 GCA_040005915.1 Ilumatobacteraceae bacterium | reverse complement strand
TGGCGTCGTGGTCGGGGACGCGCGCCGTCATCGCCTCGGCAGATCAGCCCAACGTGCTCGTCGACGCCGCTGCCGGCGTGATGGTGGGCACTACCTTCCAACCAGGCGTGCGGCGCCTCGCGGCGCGCAAGCTGTGGATCGGATTCGCCAGTCAGGTGGACGGTGTCATCAGCGTCGACGACGGGGCTCGGCGCGCCCTGGTCGAGCGCGGCACATCGCTGCTTCCCGCCGGTGTCACCGCGATCACCGGGACCTTCGACGAAGGCGATGTGGTGGAGGTGCGCGACATGGCCAACGATCTCGTGGCCCGCGGCATGGTGCTGAGCACGGCCGCAACACTGCGCGGGATCATCGGCCGGCGCACGAGCGATCTGCCGTCGCATGTCGCCCACGAGGTGATCCATCGCGACGACCTCGTGCTGTTGACCTGACCCTGAACTACGCGGTGCTGGGCTTGGGCTGCTCGTCGGCGGGAGCGGCTGTTACGGCAGGTGCAGCCGCGGGCGCGTCGAGACCGAGCTCGGCGCGCAGCTCGCTGAGACGGCTGTGCGCCTCGACGTTGGCAGTGGCCTGCTCGACTTCGAGGATGCGGGATTCGACGGACGATTCCTGCAGCTCGCTGGAAGCCTTGGCCTTGACGTAGCGGGCCTCGATCTTCTGCTGCACCTCGTTGAGGGTCGGCACGTCGTCGCCCACCGTCTCTTGCAGCTGGGACATCGCCTTGTTCATCTCTTCCTGCATCTTGGCCTGCTCGAGCTGCGACAACAGCTTGTTCTTGTCGGCGAGCTTCTGTTGCAGTATGCGGCTGTTCTGTTGCACGGCCGCCTTGGCCTGATCCGAGGCCTTGGCCGATTCCAGCACCATCGTCTTCAGGCCCTCGATGTCCTTCTCGACCTGGATCAACTGGTTCGCGATCGTCTCGGCGGCGCCGTTGTACTGCGCCGACTTGGTCGGGTCACCGGCCTTGTCGGCGTCGGACGCCATCATCAACGCCTGGCGGGCGTTGGCGTTGAGCTTCTCGAGCTCGGCCATCTTGCTGTTGAGGCGCAGCTCGCTCTGCTTCTGGTTGGCGATGACGTTGGCTGCCTGCTCCTTCAGCCGGCGGTGCTGCGCCTGAGCCTCGGACAGAGCTTGCTCGAGCTGGACCGCTGGGTCCGCCCGGCTGTCGAAGCTGCGGTTGAGCTTGGCGCCGAGGTACTTCCACCACTTGCGAAAGGTCTTGAACATGAGGTCGGATCCTACTCCGCCGTCGTCGCCGGTTGCGCGGGTGCGAGCCGAGAACGCACGTCCTCGAGCTCGGGTGAACCCAGCGCGGCGAGCATGCCGACGTACGCCGCGGCACCGACGATCGTCGCCGCCACGACGCGGACGATCGCACCGCGGCCCGAGTTGGCGCCGACTGCCCGGGCCACGACCCACACGACCTCGGCCATCACCAGCGAGGCAAGACCCATCCTCCACAGGCTGGCGAGGACGCCTGCGAGTGGGAAGTCGGGCAGCTTGTAACGCAGCACCTGCAGCGCCCAGATCGCAGAGATCAGGTAGGCCAGCCCGAAGGCCAGGCCGAGCCCAAGTAGGCCCCACTGGTGGACGAAGATCAGGGCCAACACGACGTTCAACAGGTTCTCGCCGAGATTGATGACGAATGGCGTGCGCGCGTCCTGGTGTGCGTAGAAGACGCGCAGCACGAACAGGTAGATGCTGAACCCGACGAGCCCGAGCGCGAAGCCGGCGAGGGCACGCGATGTGTTGAGCGCGTTCGCCGAGGTGAACTTGCCGTGCTGGAACGCGGCACCGACGATGGCGCGGCGCAACACGAACAGACCGAAGCCGGCGGGCAGCGTGACGAGCGCGATGAGACGGATTCCCAGTGACGATCGGTCGAGGACCGTCTGGCGATCGTTGCGCTTGATCGCACTCGACAGTTCGGGCAGGAACGTCGTCGCGATCGAGACCGCGAGCAGGCCGTGGGGAAGAACGAACCACGTGAACGCCTTGGTGTACGCGTCCTCATCGCCGCTGCCGGGGTGCAGCAGATTGCGTATGACGATGGTTGCGACCTGATTGGCGACGACGTACCCGAGCGCCCACTTCGAGAGCGACCGCAGGCCCTTCACCGCAGGGTGACCGAACGACGGCTTGAACCGGAATCGCAGGTTGCACCGCGCCAATGCCGGCAACAACGCCACCGCCATCACGGCGATGCCCAGCGTCGCGCCGAGACCCAACGTCCAACGCAGCTTGCTGTTGCTCAACACGTCACCGAGCTGTGGGATTCGGTGCTGCACGGTCCCGGGCACGAGCAAGAGCGAGACGATGATCGCCAGGTTCGACAGCGCCGGCGCCCACGCGGCAGCGAAGAACCTGCGTCGCGCGTTGAGGACCGCCGAACCGATCGCGTTGAGCCCGTAGAAGAAGATCTGCACCAGGAAGATCCGGGCCAGCATCGTGCCGACGCTGCGGTACTGACTGGCATCGACGGTGCTCGACGTCAGCAGCGAGTACATGCGGAAGATCAGCGGCGCGGCAATGACCGCGACGACCGTGATCGCGGCGAGCACGATGATCCCGACCGAGATCACCGCGGACGTTGCCTCGTCGTCGTCGTCGTCGTGCAGCCGGGTGAACAGCGGTACGAGTGTCGCCGACAGCACGCCGCCCAAGAGCAGCTCGTAGATGATGTTGGGCGTGCCGTTGGCCTGGTCGTAGGCATCGGTCACCGGACCTTGGCTCAGCACGATTCCCAGCACGGCGACCCTGGCCAGACCGGTGATGCGCGAGACGGCTGTGCCTGCCGCAACGGTGACATTGGAGCGCAGCAGGCTGCTCACGGCGATGCGGAAGCCTGCCCTGCGTCGCCGGGACGCGGGTTGTTGTTGATGTCCTCGACCGCCAGCCGCAACGACTCGAGCTGGGTGACGACGTCGTCGACCGCGCTGCCCAGATCACCAGTGGTGTCCGCCCCGACGCTGACCTCTGCGGCGTGGGCGAGGAGCTCGCCCAGCATGGTGTTGAGCAGCCGAAGTCGCTGATCGGTGTCGTCGCGCGTCGCCCGGATCCGCTGTGCGGAATCGAGTTGGGCCTGCAGCGAAGTGCGAGTCGCGTCGTCGGTCGACTGCTCGAGTCGGGTGCGCAACGAGACCGTGTCGAGCCGGTTCAGCGCAGCGTCGAGCTCGTCGCCGCGCTTGGCGATCAGCCAGCACTCCTCGACGCCGCGTTGCACCTGTCGAGTGATCGATTCCATGTTGGACCGCAATGGGCCGGCAGGGGTCGCCGCCACGATTTCGCCGTATCGCCGTTGCGCAGATTGTGCGGCGCTGACCGAGCGACGCCACGGCTCGCTGAGCACGAACGGGTCGATGGGCATCGAGCGCCGCATCGGCGTACGGCGCCGTACGAACGCGACGACACCCAGCGCTGCGGCCACTGCGATGGCGACGAGGGCTGCCGTCATGGCCGTACCGACATGGAACGCGAGGGTAATCGGTGGTCAGGCATCGACGGCGGCGATGTCGACGGCGGTCAACGTCGTCAGCTGTTCGTCGCTCGGGTCGCCGAGTGGAGCAACACGTTGCGCCTGATGCGCAATCGCCGTCTCGAACAGGTTGCGCACGAAGCGGGCGTTGCCGAACCCGCGGGTGCGTGGCTCGGCGCTGATGAACTGCCGAACGCGCTCGAGCGCATCGTCACTGCACGAGTACTGGTTCTTCTCGCCGAGCCCGAGGAAGATTGCGACGAGCTCGTCGTCGGTGTAGTCGGGGAACGAGATGGTCCGCGTGAAGCGGCTCTTCAGGCCGGGGTTGGCGTCGATGAAGTCGGCCATCTCCGCGGTGTAACCGGCAGCGACGATGGCGAGGTCACCGCGGTGGTCCTCCATGAACTTCACCAACGTGTCGATCGCCTCTCGCCCGAAGTCGTTGTCGCCGCCGCGGGCCAGTGCGTAGGCCTCGTCGATCAGCAACATCCCACCGAGGGCTGACTCGAGGGTTTCGCGCGTCTTGATCGCAGTCTGCCCGATGAACCCGGCGACCAGTTTCGAGCGGTCCGTCT
Source organism: Ilumatobacteraceae bacterium (assembly GCA_040005915.1). GTDB lineage: Bacteria > Actinomycetota > Acidimicrobiia > Acidimicrobiales > Ilumatobacteraceae > JAENVT01. The sequence goes on along the minus strand of JBDTYA010000185.1, from coordinate 141 downwards.
CGACGAGCTGTCCCTTGGTGACGACGCCCACTGCCCGGTAGATCTGGCTGAGCAAGCGGGCGACGGTGGTCTTGCCGGTGCCCGGGTTGCCGGTGAAGACGAGGTGGTGACTCGTCTCGATCACGGGCAGCCCGCGTTCGG
>JBDTYA010000184.1:0-5472 GCA_040005915.1 Ilumatobacteraceae bacterium | reverse complement strand
CTGAGGATCGCCTGTCTTTACATGCAGCAGGAGAACGACGAAATGGCCGAAAAGGCCATCAATCAAGTCGTCGCGCTTCCCAGGGCGAAGCTAGGTCAGAAGGCTATGGCATTGTGGTCGCAATACTCGAAGCCTCATCCTTAAGTGAAGCGCACGTTCGGTGCCCGCCATCGCGAGTTGCTTGGTGGCCATCAGCAAGTGATGGATCGCCTGGCGCAGGTTGGGTGCACCCTCGCCTGCATCGCTCGACGCCTCGTCCCAGGGCGCGGTCTTCGTCGATGCCAGTTCGTCGGCGGCAACACGGCCGGCAACCGTGAGGCTCGAGACCTTCTTGCCGTCCTCGTCCACGGTCGTGATGAGGCCCTCGTCGCTGAGCAGTTGGATCGTCGGATAGATCGCCCCGGGGCTCGGGCTCCATGCCTCGCCGCTGCGGCCGCGGATCTCCTGGATCATCTCGTAGCCGTGCATCGGCCGCTCGCGCAGCAGCAGCAATGCCGCAGTACGCACATCGCCGCGTCCGCGTCGCGGGCCGCGGCCGACCGGTGCGTCAGGGCCGAAGCCGAAGCCACGTCCGCGTCGTCCGCCGCCGCGTCGTCCGCCGCCGCCTCCGAACGGGCCACCGAATCCTCGATGGTTGTGGTCGTGATCGTGATCATGTTGGTCGGATCGTGGATCCATCGTGCTTCTCCTCTGTCGAGCGGCCATCTCAGCCGCAGTTGATGCAGTCACGATATATCGTTATTGCATCGTTGACAACCGAGCTGTCTGAGATCCCTCGAGCAGCGTGCTGAACGCCCCCTCCTCAGGCCGTGCCCTCGTGCAATCGGGCGCGCCTGTAACCTCTCCACCCCATGACCAAGATCGCCGTCATCGGGACCGGTTACGTCGGCCTCACGACCGGCGCGTGCTTTGCTCACATGGGCCACGAGGTCGTGTGTGCCGACATCGACCCGGTCAAGGTCGAAAGCCTGCGCAACGGTGTGATACCGATCGTCGAGCTGGGCCTGCAGGAGCTCGTCGAGGAGGGCATCGCCGGTGGCCGGTTGTCGTTCGTGCTGGGTGCGGCCGTCGCCGCGGCCGACTGCGAGATAGCGTTCCTCTGCGTACCGACGCCCCAGGGTGACGATGGCTCCGCCGATCTGAGTTACATCGAGGCCGCAGCGCGCCAGATCGGCCCGGTCCTGCCCTACGAGGCCGTGGTCGTCAACAAGTCGACAGTCCCCGTCGGCAGCGCCAAGGTCGTCGAACGGGTGCTGGGGCGGCCCGACGTCAAGGTCGTCTCGAACCCCGAGTTCCTGCGCGAAGGATCGGCCGTCCAGGACTTCCTGAAACCTGATCGCGTCGTGGTCGGTTGCGATGATCAGGCCGCGGCGTTGAGGGTCTCGTCGCTGTACGACGGGATCAGTGCACCGGTGATCGTCACCGACCCGGCCTCGGCCGAGACCATCAAGTACGCGGCCAACGCGTTCCTCGCCACGAAGCTCAGCTTCATCAATGCGATCGCCGCGATCTGCGAGGGGGTCGGCGCCGACGTCAACGATGTCGTCGTCGGCATGGGCTCCGACAAGCGGATCGGCCAGGACTTCCTGCGCCCCGGCCCGGGATGGGGCGGCAGTTGCTTCCCGAAGGACTCTCGGGCGTTGCTGAAGATCGCCCGCGAGGCGGGGTACCACTTCGATCTGCTCGCCGGTGTGATCGCTGTCAACGAGGAGCAGTTCGACCGCGTCACCGACAAGATCCGCATCGCTGCCGGCGGAGACCTCAGCCGAGCGACGATCGCAGTGTGGGGTCTCACGTTCAAGGCCCGTACGGATGATCTTCGCGATTCACCATCGCTGGCCATCATCAAGCGCCTGACCGCCGCCGGGGCCGCCGTGCAGGCGTACGACCCCACCGTGCACGGTCCGAAGGCCGGCCTGCCCAGCGACATCAGTCTCGCCGACAGCGCATACGCGGCCTGCAACGGCGCCGACGTGCTCACGGTGCTGACGGAGTGGGATGAGTTCCGGTGGCTCGACATCGACCAGGTCAAAGCGGCGATGACAGGCCGCGCAATCGTCGATGCCCGCAACCTCCTCGATCGAAACGACTGGCGCCGCGGCACGTTCGATTACCAGGGCATCGGACGCTGACACCGTAGAATCGCCGATCATGACTCGGGCAAGGGCACGATCACTGTGGCTTGCCGCGCCGGTGCTTCTCGCCGCGTGCTCCAGCTCCCCCACCACCTCGTCCGCCGGATCGCCGACACCGTCGGTCGTCGACTCCACCGTCGCGGCTGCGGCCGCGGCCGCGACGACTGCGACCAGCGCACCGACGATCGTGGCCCCGACGACGACACTTGCCCCGGCGACCACGCTCGTGCCGGTCGACCCGACGATCCTGATCCCGATCGCGTTGGGCAACAAGCCGTTCCCGGCCGACGGCGACGAGCTCGTGCGCCAACAGAACGGCTTCGCCGGTGATCCAAACGCCATTCTGCAGAAGTGGCTCATCACGCCCATGGCAGTGCCGAGCGGGCCAGACATACGACTGCTGGGCTTCGAGCGCACGGTCGGCATCAGCTCCACGACCGCCACGTACCTCACCGGTCCCATCGATACGCAGGCCGCGCTCGACAACATCGAGGCTGCCATCGCTCCCACATCGACATACACCATCACTCCCTCGACACGCACCGAAGGCACGGTCACGATCCGCGGGTTCGACGCTCGACCGAGCACCGTTCAGGGCGACCCGCCGGGCTGGACCGTCGAGGCGAGTGCGGTCGATCAACTCGGCATCGTGCGGATCAAGCGCAACGACTACGCGTTCGACAAGGTCGTACCGACGTTCGATGATCTGCCCACCGGCTTGCAGCCCACCGTGCTCAACCAGGACGCCATCGCCGTCAACATCGGCGGGGTGTTGAGCAGCATCTCGTATGAATACGGGGTCGGGTCGCTGGGCGACGCGCCCGCTCACCGCACGCATCTCGGCTACGACGTTCCCAGTGATTTCACCACGGCGACCAATGATCTGAGCGCGCTCCTGACAACTGGTTGGCAGACCGACGAACAGCCCGAGGCCCTCACCTTCACGTCGACGACCACATCCGAGATGTGGACGCTCGACGAGTTCGGCGGAACCACCCACCTGACCTACGACAGCGGAAGTTGACATGTCCTCCAACCGAACGACGATCCACTGATGCGACACCTTCTTGCCGGAGGAGGCGGCTTCGTCGGCTCACACCTCACCGAGCTCTTCCTGGGCCGCGGCGACGATGTCGTCGTGATCGACAACTTCGCGACGGGTCGCCGAGCCAACGTCGCCCATCTCGCCGGCCACGAGCGATTCACCCTCGTCGAACACGACATCACCACGCCGCTGCCGACGTTCGACGAGCAGTTCGACACCGTGCTCGACCTCGCCAGCCCGGCGTCGCCGACCGACTTCGCGACCATGCCCCTCGAGATCCTGGCCGTCGGCTCGACCGGCACACGCAACCTCCTCGACCTGGCGGTCGCTCACCGCGCCCGATTCTTCCTGGCCTCGACCAGCGAGGTCTACGGCGACCCGCTGGTGCACCCGCAACCGGAGTCGTATTGGGGCAACGTCAGCTCGATCGGCCCGCGCAGCTGCTACGACGAGGCCAAGCGGTTCAGTGAGGCGATCGCGATGGCCTACCACCGCGTGCACGGCCTCGAGATCCGTATCGCCCGCATCTTCAACACCTATGGCGAGCGGATGCGCCCCGACGACGGGCGCGTCGTCAACACGTTGGTGGTGCAGGCGATGCGCGGCGAGCCCATCACCGTGCACGGCGACGGATCGCAGACACGCAGCTTCTGTCACGTCGCCGACGAGATCATCGGGCTGACGGCGGTGCTCGACGGTCACCTCACCGGGCCCATCAACGTCGGCAATCCGCAGGAGTTCACCATCCGACAACTGGCCGAGCTGGTCGTCGAGCTGATCGGCTCGTCGAGCGAGATCATCGACGTCCCGCTGCCATCCGAGCGCGAAGGCGATCCCGCGCAGCGGTGTCCCGATATCGGCCTGATCAGCTCGACGTACGGCTGGAAGCCCAACATCGAGTTGCGCGAGGGCCTGACCCGGATGATCGCTTGGTTCCGAGATGTGGAGAAGGTCGTATGAGCATCCTCGTCACCGGCGGTGCCGGATACATCGGCTCACACACCGTCCGGCGCTTGACTGCGCTCGGCCACGAGGTCGTCGTGCTCGACTCGATGGAGTACGGCCACCGCAGCGCGGTGATCGAGGCCGAACTGGTCGAGGGCAACATTGCTGACCTCGACCTCGTCGTGGAGCTGTGCACCCGCCGCGACGTCACGCAGGTGGTGCACTTCGCGGCGTACAAGAGCGTCGGCGAATCCATGGAGCAGCCGTCTCGGTACTGGCTCAACAACGTCGCCGGCACCGTCAAGCTTGTCGAAGCGATGCTGACCGCGGGCGTCAAGGACATCGTCTTCTCGTCGTCGTGCTCGGTGTACGGCACCCCGTCGGTCGTGCCGGTCACCGAGGACGCACCGATCCAACCCGAAAGCATCTATGCCGAGTCGAAGGCGATCACCGAACGCATCCTCCACTGGTATGGGATCAGCCATGGCCTCCGGTCGGTCAGCCTGCGCTACTTCAACGCGGCCGGCGCGAGTGCCGACAGTCGCATCGGCGAGGATTGGCGACAGTCGCTCAACCTCATCCCGCTGGTGATGAAGGCGGTGCTCGGCAAGCGGCCACCCGTGAAGGTGTTCGGCACCGACTACCCCACCGCCGATGGCACATGCATCCGCGACTACATCCACGTCGACGATCTCGCGGACGCGCACGTGAAGTCACTCGACTACCTTGCCGGCGGTGGAGCCTCGACCGCATTGAACGTGGGGACGGGCAGCGGCAGCAGTGTGATGGATGTGATCACCGCCACCGAGCGGCTGACGGGCCGGGCGGTGCCGTGGACCGCTGCCCCGCGCCGAGCCGGCGACCCGATCGCCATCTTCGCCGACCCGCGACACGCCGCTGCGTTGCTCGACTGGCATCCAGACCACGATCTCGATTCGATCGTGTCGTCGGCGTGGAACTGGCACAGCGCGCACCTCGACGGTTACGAGGAATCGCCCTCGCCCTGACGCTGCCGATCGAGCCAGCCGAGCAGCACGGCGATCGCTCGCGGATCCAGTCGCAGGCGGTGCCCGGCACCCGGGATCAGTCGCAACTCTGCTGCGCCGTGCGCCTCGGCCAACTGCCGGGCGTCGACGGTCGGCACGCTGTCGTCGTCGTCGCCGTGCATCACCAGCAGCGGCCGCGGAGCAAGGCGGCGAGCCGCGTCGACGGGTCGGAACCTGCGTAGTTCGCGGGCCCACTCGTCGAACGACAGCGGGAACCCCGGGGTGCGGACGGCGCCGATCTCGCGAGCGTGCTCGAGGAAGCGCCGCGGCTGCGCGGCCCAGTCGTCGAAGTCGGCGCGCG
>JBDTYA010000183.1:0-43862 GCA_040005915.1 Ilumatobacteraceae bacterium | reverse complement strand
GCATCAAGTTCAACGATGCCGAACTCATCGGCGTGCCGACGATCGTCGTCGTCGGGCGTGGCCTCGTCGACGGCGTCGTCGAGGTCAAGGACCGACGTACTGGCGAACGCCGGGACGTCACCATCGACAAGGCGGTCTCCGAGCTGAGGACCGCGGCGCCGCCGCTCGGCTGACTCCGCGCCGACACCACGTGGTGATGTGTCATAGGACTCTGTCGCACATCGGAGCAAAGGGTTCTAGTGGTCGCATGGATGTTCTCGTGATCGAATCCTCACCCGGTGTTTCCACCACGTTGCAGCACCGGCTGATACGCGACGGCCACGAAGTGATCTCGTGCAACGACTCGCACGACGGGCCGTGCCGGGGGGTGGAGTCGAACGGGTCATGCCCGATGACGAAGCATGTCGACTTCGCGGTTCTCGCTCGCCAACACGGCACCGGACACAGCCTCAACGAGATGGGCTCGGTGTGCGCGCTGCGACATCACGTCCCCCTGGTGACGTTGTATCCGGGCGACGAGTTCGGGCCGCGCCTCAGCACCGAGATCGCCGTTGCCGCCGCTCGTCGCGAGGTCGAGGCGGGCTATGTCGCAGCAGTGCGACGCCAGGTCAAGAGCGGCATTGATGACGTCGATGTCGAACGCAAGTACAACCGGATCCGCGTCACCATCACCGTGGCCAAATGGTTGTCGGAGCAGACCGTCGGGCGCCTCGTCGATCGCGTTCGGCAAGCGGTCCGCGAGTACGACAGCCACACGCCGATGCTCGACATCTCGGTGGTCAGGGCGGACACTGCCGTCGGCTAGAACGGTCCCGTACCACCGAGCGCGGGAGATCGCGATGCCACTGAATCCGGAAGCCGTCGGGACCGTCAGCGAGCCGTACGAGGCCTCGTGGACGTCGAAGGATGCGCTGCTCTACGCAGTCGGGATCGGTGCCGGCACCGACGAGCTCGCCTATACGACGGAGAACACCAACGGCGTCGAACAGCAGGTCTTCCCGACCTTCGCCGTCGTGCTCGGCTGGGGGGCCGGCTCGGCGATGCGCGACATCGGCACGTTCAACCCGGCGCTACTCGTGCACGGGCAGCAGGCCATCACCCTGCACAAGCCTCTGCCGGTGAAGGGCTCGGTCGGTATGCAAGGCCGCGTCTCGGCGATGTACGACAAGGGCAAGGCCGCAGTGGTGGTGACCGAGACCGTCGCAACCGATCGATCCGACGGGCAGCCGTTGTTCACGAACGTGTCGTCGGTGTTCATCCGCGGCGAGGGTGGTTGGGGTGGCGAGCGCGGCCCCAGCGGGCCGCAGAACGTGCCGCCCGACCGGGCTCCCGACCACGAGGTGACCTACCGAACATCACCGGATCAGGCACTCGTGTATCGCCTCTCGGGCGATCACAACCCGCTGCACAGTGACCCGTCGTTCGCAGCGATGGGCGGGTTCGACCGCCCGATCCTTCACGGGTTGTGCAGCTACGGATTCACCGGGCGAGCGCTCCTCCACACGTTGTGCGGCAGCGACGCAACCCGGTTCCGGCACATCGAGGCGCGGTTCGCCTCGCCGGTCGTGCCGGGCGATGCGTTGACGATCGCGATGTGGGACAAGGGCGCCGGGAGTGCGTTGTTCACGACGTCGGTCGGGGATCGGGCTGTGATCGATCAGGGCTTGGTGCGCTTCGACTGAATCGTCGAGCTGCGCATCACTTCGGCTGCGGCCAACCGCCCGGCTCGCCGTCCATGCCCGAGTTGACGCGGGCCTTGGCCAGCAGTTCGCGCACGATCGGCCCGAGCGTCGCCGGGTCCTCGACCGGCCCTCGTCGGGGCCCGCGAACCCAACCCTCGGCGATGGCCAACACGTCGCCACTCGCCTCGAAGACTCGACCGGTGACGTCTTTCGATTCAGCCGACGCCAACCACGTGGCGATGGGTGCGATCCAGCGTGGCGACCGCATCTCGCGCTCCTCGTCGGTCTCGGGCGCGGGCCCGAGACCCTCGGTCATGCGGGTCAGCGCGACCGGCGCGACCGCGTTGACCGTCACCCCGTAGCGCGCCATCTCCAGCGCTGCGATGGTGGTGAACGCGGCGATGCCGGCCTTCGCCGCGCCGTAGTTCGTCTGGCCGGGATTGCCGTAGATGCCACTGACCGAGGTGGTGTTGATGATCCGCCCGTCGACCGGCTTGCCGGCCTTGGCCTGTTCGCGCCAATACGACGCAGCCCAACGGCTCGGCGCGAACGTGCCCTTGAGGTGCACGTTGATCACAGCGTCCCACTCCTCCTCGGTCATGTTCGTCAGCATGCGGTCGCGCAGGATGCCGGCATTGTTGATGACCGCATGAAGATCGCCGAACGTCTCGATAGCAGTGTTGATCAGGCGCTGAGCACCTTCCCAGGACGACACGCTGTCGCCATTGGCGACGGCCTCGCCACCCATTCCCTCGATCTCTTGTACGACCTGCTCGGCCGCGCTGAGGTCGCCACCGGAACCATCGACGTTGCCGCCGAGGTCGTTGACCACGACTTTGGCGCCGTGGGCCGCCAGGCTCAGCGCGTGTTCGCGGCCGATCCCCCGACCGGCTCCGGTCACGATGGCAATTCGACCTTCACACAGCTTGCTCATGAAAACCCCTCGGCTAGGTATTGCGATATCGGAATCATAAAGTGACGTCGATGTGTGACTGCCAGTCGACCCCCGGCACGACGCGGCGCGAGGTCATCGCCGGAGCGTTGGTGGTGGGTTCGGCGATCGCCGTTGCAGCCGGCTTAGCCGGCACGGCGGCCGCAGCGCTCGGCCCGGCTGTGCCCGCTGTCGAAGTGCTGCCCGGGTTGTCGATCTACCCGCGCGACGCGTGGGGCGCCAACCTTCCCCCGGTCGGCCCGATCGCGGTGGAGACCCCGCAGTTCCTCCTCGTGCACCACACCGCCTCGTCCAACTCGTACACGAGCGCGGCCGGATTGATCCAGTCCGCCTATGCCTTCCACACCAGTTCGGCGAAGGGGTGGAGCGACGTCTGCTACGAGTTCTTCATCGGCCGCGACGGTGACGTGTGGGAAGGGCGGGCCGGCGCGTTGACCGGACCCGTGGTCGCCGACGCGACCGGTGGCAGCCAGGGGTTCGCCCAACTGATCTGCTTGCTGGGCGATTTCAGCAGTCAACTGCCGACGCCGGCGGCGATGACCTCGTTGGTCAACGTGCTGGCGTGGCTCAGCGACCGGTACGCGATCGACATCGGCGACAACGCCACCACCTCGTTCACCTCACGCGGATCACAGCGCTGGCCGGCCGGCACGCTCGTGACGACCAACACCATCGCCGGTCATCGCGACATGTCGTTCACCGAATGCCCCGGCAATGCCCTGTACCCGCTGCTCCCCCAGATCCGCGCCGCGGCCGTCGCCCAACGCGGGGTGTGGAAGCCGCTGTTGAAGCCGGCGCGGCGGCTCGGCCTCGTCGCCCCTTAGCCTGCGCCCGATGACGATGCCTGCGACCCCCGAGTCGTGCGACGTGCTGATAGTCGGCGCCGGGCCCGCAGGGTCGACGGCGGCGACTCTGCTGACGCGGGCCGGTCGGTCGGTCGTCGTGATCGACAAGGCCGTCTTCCCGCGCGACAAGTGCTGCGGCGACGGGTTGACCACGCTGGCGCTGCGCGAGCTCGAGCACCTCGGGCTGCAGCCGCAGACGGTACCGAACTGGAAGACGGTCGATGCCGCTTGGCTGCGCTCACCCTCGGGCCGCGAGGTGTGCCTGCCCTTGCCCCCGGGCGGGATCTTCGCGGCCACCACCCCGCGCCGCGAGCTCGATGCCGCGCTGCTCGACCTGGCCATCACGGCCGGCGCCGACGTGCGCCAGGGCGTCTCCTTCGGTTCGATCCGGCAAGGTCCGCAATCGGTCGAAGTCGAAGTCGATGCCGTTGGCGAAGGCGACGGGCACACCATCGAGGCCCGCTACGTGATCGCCGCCGACGGGATGTGGTCGGCGACACGCAAGGCCTTGGGAGTCGGCGAGTCGGGCTACCTCGGCGAGTGGCACGCCTTTCGCCAATACGTCGGCAACGTCACCGGAGTCGCTGCCGAGCGCTTGATCGTCTGGTTCGAGCCCGACCTGCTGCCGGGGTACATGTGGAGCTTTCCTCTGCCCGATGGTCGGGCGAACATCGGCTTCGGTGTGCAGCGCGACGGTGTGCGCCGTGTCCGCGACATGAAGCACGAATGGGACGACCTGTTGCGGCGGCCGCATGTGGTCGAGGCGCTCGGCGCGGGGTTCGAGTTGGAGGACCGCCACACGGCGTGGCCGATCCCGGCCGGCATCGACCGGGCCACACTGACAGCGGGCCGCGTGTGCTTCGTCGGCGACGCTGCCATGGCCACCGACTCGATGACCGGCGAAGGAATCGGCCAAGCCGTGCTGACCGGCCGCCTCGCCGCCGAAGCGATCGTTGCCGGCGGCGCTCTCGACGGCGACGCCGTCGCCCAGCGATACGCGTCCTCCGTGCGCCACCATCTGCTGGCCGATCACAAGATGTCGGCGATTCTCAGCAAGGCGCTCAGCCACGAGCTCGGTGCGCGTGGCGCCATCCGCCTGCTGGCCTCCAGCAACTGGATGCGGCGCAACTTCGCCCGCTGGATGTTCGAGGACGAACCACGTGCGATCGCCATCACCCCCTCCCGCTGGCACCGCCACCTCTTCCACCAGCCCGGCCCGTACCAACCCGAGCCCTAGTGGAGTGTTGCGTGCCCACCTGGGTGCCTCGCCGCACTCCACGTGGTTTGGTGGCGCGATCAGGCAGCGGCCTGGCACCGCACCGCGTACAGAGCGCCGAGTTCGAGGACGAGACCGTCGACGTCGAGGAGATCGATCGCGGTGACCCGTTCGACCTGCCAGCCGATGAGATGGCATTGACGGTCGCGGCGCTTGTCCTTGGTCGTGCCGTCGAGCAGGAGGTGCTCGGGATGCACGTCGATCTCGATTCCCCATCGTGCTGCAGGAACCGCAAGGTCGATACGGATCCGTGAACCGTTCGAGAGTTCGAGGTTGCCGAACTGCGGTTGCACCGGCACGCCTTTCGCCCGGAGTGCGCTGGCCAGGAGCAGCTCGGGGTGTGATTCGGCAGCCGGCCGATCACCACGTTCGATCAGGACGCGGGCGAACTGTTCGGAGCCGGGTCGGGTCGGGTGACACAACCGTCGCGCTGTGGCGCCGAGAGCCCCCATGGTGCACATCCTGCGCTGGATCATCTGCTCGATGACCGAGGCGTGATCCAACGGAGCCAGATCCCTGGCGAGGTCGAACGCCAGGCGTGGACTGCTGGCCATGACGACGCCGCTGGGCAACCGAACCGTATCGAGAGGGCCCAGCTTCCGGGTCTGTCGCAGAACGACGTTGTCGTCGAACAGGTGGATGCCGTGCGGTGTGCAGAGGTGAATCGGCTCGCTCGCCGGCATCCTGCGTAGCGCGGCGAGCCGGCCACCGGAAGGACCGGTGATGAAGCCGACGGAATGGGCGAGGCACAGTGCGACGCATCGCGATTCGAACGACAGCGGTGCGGAGCTGATCCGCAGGACGCTGCGAGAGACGGCGATCAACGCCTCCCCCTCCACGAGGCGGCGCCTGGCGTTGCGGCCGACGCCGGCATCCGCCAACTGCTGCACCGAGGCGTGGCCGTGCTGCCTGCGAAACAATTCGAACGCCTGCGGGGTGAGATCGATCAATGGGTCCTCCTCGACAACGATGGTCATCGGGGGAAGCCGATCCGCACCATATCCACCCCTCCCACAGAACGTGTGGAGTGTTCGGCGCCCACCTGGGTGCCTCCCCGCACTCCACAAGGACGTGTGGAGTGTTCGGCGCCCACCTGGGTGCCTCACCGCACTCCACGGGAGTGGATTGGCTACGGTGCTGCGATATGCGCACGCGCTTGACCGATCTGCTCGACATCGAACATCCGATCATGCTGGCGGGGATGGGCGGGGTCAGTTACCACCGGTTGGTTGCCGCCGTCAGCGAGGCCGGGGGAATCGGCACGTTGGGGGCCTCGACCATGACGGCGGAGGAACTGCCGTTGGAGATGGCAGCCGTCCGCGAGCTCACCGCGAAGCCGTTCGGCGTCGATCTCCTCACCGCACTCCCCGGTCAGGTCGAGCGCGGCATCCAGTCGGTGATCGACGGCGGAGCGCGGATCTTCGTCGCTGGGCTCGGCGTGCCTCGCGAGGCGGTCGACCTGCTGCACTCCAAGAACATCCTCGTCGGCAGCATGTGCGGCAAGGTCCGGCATGCGCTCAGCGCGGTGGCCAGCGGGGTCGACTTCGTGGTGGCCCAGGGCACGGAAGCCGGCGGCCACACCGGCACGGTGGCCACCGTCACATTGGTGCCGCAGATCGTCGACGCGGTCGGTGATCGGATTCCCGTCGTCGCCGCCGGCGGCCTGTACGACGGGCGCGGGTTGGCCGCGTCCTTGGCACTCGGAGCCGATGGAGTCTGGATCGGCACGCGTTTCATCGCGACGCCCGAGGCCCGCGCGGTGAACGGCTACAAGGAAGCTCTCATCGCGACGGCCGAGGACGGCACGGTGATCAGTCGCTCGTACACCGGCAAGACGTGCAGGGTCGTGCGCAACGACTGGACCGACCACTACGACAGCCATCCCGACGAGTTGCAGCCCTTCCCGGCACAGGTGATCGCCTCGATGAAGGCTGGTGCCAATCACCTCGGCCATCCCGACGGGACCGAGGTCGATGCCTCGAAGGAGTTCATGCCCTGCGGACAAGGGGTTGGCGCAATCGACTCGTTGATACCGGCTGCAGAGCTGGTGCGGTCGATGATCGCCGAAGCAGAGCAGGCCATCGAACGACTGGTAGGAGCACGACGATGACAGACGCTGCTGCAACAGCCAACACGTTGACCGACCACGTCGACCGCGTCTGGGAAAGGGAGATCACCCCCGCACTTCACGACTACATCGCAATCCCCAACGTCTCCGTGCTGTACGACCCGCAGTGGCGCCAACACGGGCACATGGACCGGGCGGTCGAGCTGATCCGCAACTGGTGCGCGGGGCGCGCCATCGCCGGGCTGAAGGTGACGGTGCACGAGCTGCCCGGCCGCACACCCATCATCTTGATGGAGATCCCCGCGTTCGGCAGCGGATCGACCGATGACACAGTGCTGTTGTACGGGCACCTCGACAAGCAGCCGGAGATGACCGGATGGCGCGACGACCTCGGGCCGTGGAAGCCGGTGATCGAGGGTGATCGGCTGTACGGCCGCGGTGGAGCCGACGACGGCTATGCCGCGTTCGCATCTCTGTTGGCGATCGAGGCCGCACAGGCCAGCGGGTTGAGCCACACGCGGTGCATCGTGTTGATCGAAGCGAGTGAGGAGAGCGGCAGCCCGGATCTGCCGGCGTACCTCGAGGCGTTCGCCGCACAGATCGGCACGCCGAGCCTGGTGCTGTGCCTCGACTCGGGTTGCATGGATTACGAGCGGTTGTGGGTGACGACTTCGTTGCGTGGATTGGTCGGTGGAACGCTGCGAGTCGACATCCTCACCGAAGGAGTGCACAGCGGCGAGGCAAGCGGCGTCGTACCATCCTCGTTCCGCATCATCCGCGAGTTGCTCGACCGGGTCGAGGACAGCTTCGACGGCCGGGTGCTGCTGCCGGAGTTGCAGGTCGAGATCCCGGCCGACCGTCGCCAGCAGGCGGCCGAGACCGCGGCGGAGTTCCCCATCGGCGGGCACTTCCCATTCGTCGACGGCGCCGAACCGATGGTCTCCGATCCGACGGAGCAGCTGCTGGCACGAACCTGGTACCCGGCGCTGAGCGTCACCGGCGTCGACGGTATCCCGCCCGTCGAGTCAGCCGGCAACGTGTTGCGGCCGCACACCTCGCTGCACCTCAGTGTTCGCCTGCCACCGACGTGCGATCACGAGAAGGCGCTCGACGCCCTCGGCGCGGCGCTGACCAAGGATCCGCCCTACGGCGCGCACGTCACCTTCGTCGAGCCGCAAAGCGGGCCGGGGTGGAACGCGCCGGCGTTCGCCGACTGGTTGCAGGTCGCGCTCGACGATGCTTCGTCGGCAATCTTCGGCAAGGCGTCGCGTGCGTTCGGCGAGGGCGGATCGATCCCGTTCATGGGGATGCTCGGTGAGATGTTCCCGGATGCACAGTTCGTCATCACCGGCGTCCTCGGGCCGGGTGCCAACGCGCACGGGCCCAACGAGTACCTCCACCTGCCGACGGCACGCCGCCTCACGAGCTGCCTGGCGACCGTCTTGAACGCTCACGCAATTCGCTGACAGCCGCGCCCGCCGGGGCGGATCGCGTTGATACCGTTCCCGCCCGAAGGAGCGGATCCCCCATGACGGTCACCACCAATCTGCCGCAAGACGACCGGGCCACAGCGCTGATCGTCGAGCGGGTGTTCTTCGAGTTGCGCAAAGTCATCGTCGGCCAGAGCCGGCTGATCGAACGCATGCTGGTGGGTCTGCTGAGCCAGGGGCACTGTCTGCTCGAGAGCGTGCCCGGTCTTGCCAAGACGCTCGCCGCCGAGACGCTGTCGAAGGTCGTCGGCGGCACGTTCGGTCGAGTGCAGTTCACACCCGACCTGCTTCCGTCCGACATCGTCGGCACGCGGATCTTCAGGTCGTCGAGTGAGAAGTTCGATGTCGAGCTGGGGCCGGTGTTCGTCAACTTCCTACTCGCGGACGAGATCAACCGAGCGCCGGCCAAGGTGCAGTCGGCCCTGTTGGAGGTGATGGCCGAGCAGCACGTCACGATCGGCCACAACACGTACGACGTGCCCACACCGTTCTTCGTCATCGCGACCCAGAACCCGATCGAATCCGAGGGCGTCTACCAACTGCCCGAGGCGCAGCGCGATCGCTTCATGATGAAGATCACGATGACCCATCCCTCGGCCGACGAGGAGATGACGATCGTGGATCGTATGAGTGTGTCGCCACCGGTGGCTCAGCAGGTGATCGACCTCGATGGATTGGCCGAGTTGCAGCGGCGTGCCGCCGGTGTGTTCATCGATCGCAGCGTGCAGCAGTACGCAGTCGATCTCGTCCAGGCCACGCGAACTCCGGCTCAGGCGGGGATGGCGGACCTCGTTCCGGTGATCGCGTTGGGGGCCAGCCCGCGCGCCACGCTGGCCCTGGTGCGCGGCGCCAAGTCGTTGGCGCTGTTGCGTGGCCGCACCTATGCGACACCTCAGGAGATCTTCGACCTCGCCCCGGAGATCCTTCGGCACCGGCTGATCCTCACCTACGACGCTCTGGCCCGCGACATCTCCATCGAGAACGTGCTCAGCCGGGTGCTCAGCACGGTGCCCACGATGTGGGTGTCGCCGAAGCCGAACGACACCATCCCGCGGAGCTGAGGTGGCAGCGGCGAGTACGACGATCGAGTGGCCGAGCGGGCCGACACCTGCCTCGATCGCCGAGCTCTTGCGGTCGTTGGAGTTCACCATCAACAGGCGGCTCGATGGTCAACTGCACGGCCAGCACCAGGGCATCACACCGGGGCACGGCAGCGAGCCCGGCGAGTCGCGCACCTATCAACCCGGTGACGACGTGCGCCGCATCGATTGGAACGTCACCGCCCGCACGCGCGAACTGCACGTGCGCGACCAGATCGCAGATCGCGACCTCGAGGCCTGGATGGTGGTGGATCTCTCGGCGGCGATGCACTTCGGCACGCAGCACAGCACCAAGGCACAGATCGCGCTCGCCGCGGCGGCGACGGTCGGCTTCCTGACGGCGCGGAACCAGAACCGGCTCGGTGCGGTTCTCGTCGCCGGTCCACACCTCAAGATCACGCCACCGCGGCTCGGCCGCGACAACGTCCGCGCGATCCTGCGCTCGGTCGCCGACTCGCCCGATACCGAAGGTCTCGGCCGGGGCGATCTGCCAGAGGCGCTTCACCGCGTCGGCGCGCTCAGCAAGCGCCGCGGCTTCGTCAGCGTCATCTCCGATTTCGCTGGCGAGGCGTGGTCGTCGCCGATGTCGGCGTTGGCGATGCGTCACGACGTGCTGGCGATCGGCGTCGTCGATCCTCGCGAGTTCGACGTGCCGCCGATCGGTCTCGTGACGTTCTCCGACCCCTCGACCGGGTCGACGCGAGAGGTGATGGTCACTCCCGATGTGCAGCGCCGTTTCGCAGATCTCGCCGCCGAGAAGCGGGCTCAACGCGAACGAACAGTTCGTGCCTCCGGCAGCGACTGGTTGGAGCTGTCGACCGATCGCGACTGGCTCTCGGAGATCGCCGCCGACGTGCGCCGCCGCCGCCTGCGCCCGGCGATGATCCATCGATGAGTTGGGATTTCCTCGCCCCGGAGCGGTTGTGGTTGTTGGTGCTCGTCGCCGTTCTGGTCGCCGCGTACTTCGCCGCCCAACGACGCCGCGCCGTGCACACGGTGCGATTCACACAGATCGAGATGCTCGACCAGATTGCACCGAAGCGGCCGGGTTGGCGCCGGCATGCGGTGGCCGGGGTGCAATTGGCGGCGCTGACGATCGGCGTGTTGGGCGCCGCTCAACCGGTCGAGCGATCGACGACGAAGCCGCAGGCCGCCGGCAAGATCATCCTGTTGTTCGATGTCTCGCTGTCGATGCAGGCCGACGATGTCGCACCGACGAGGTTGGACGCCGCGAAGAAGGCCGGCGAGGACTTCGTCGACGCCGTCGACCCCGATGTCGAGGTCGGTGTGATCTCGTTCAGCGGCACGATCGGAACCGACGTCGATCCCACGACCGATCGGGGCAGGCTCACCAAGGCCATCGACGCCTTGCAGCTGGGCGAGGGAACGGCCATCGGCGACGCCATCGCCACAGGTGTGCGCGTCCTGCAGCGCGGTGATCCCGTCGACGGTTCGCCCGGCACGCTCGTCGTGCTCTCCGACGGCGAGACCACCCAGGGACGCCCGACAGCCGACGGCGCACAGGTTGCGGCCGATGCCAAGGTGCCCGTCTACACGATTGCATTCGGCACCGACAGCGGGGCGATCACGAACCCGCAGACCGGCCAGGTCGATCCGGTTCCGGTGAAGCTCGACGAGTTGCAGGGCGCTGCCGACGCCACCGGCGGCAAGGCCTACGTCGCGCCGTCGGCCGACGACCTCGCAAAGGCGTACGCGGACATCCGTGCCAAGCTGCAGACGACGACCGGCGAGGCAGTGACCACCATCCACGAACTCACGTGGCGATACGTCCTGACAGCGGTGCTGTTGTTGATGATCGCCTGGGCGTTGGGCCTGTGGTGGCTACGAGGCCCGCTCTAGCGGCAGTGGCGCAACGGTCAGAGCGTGTCGACGACCGCCGCCGCAGCGGTGCTGATTCGCTGGGCACGTGCGTCGGTCGCCAGGTTCGGCGCCATCTTGTTCATCACGTACGCGATAGCCAGGCTGCGTTCTGGTTGGGCGAACGCGTTGGAGCCCCCGACACCCGAATGACCGAAGCTGCCAGGGCCGACGTACGGCGTGAACAAGCCATAGGTCATGAATCCCATGCCGAACGTGGTTGGCATGATCAAGCACAGATCGGGCTCGCCCGGAGGCGTGATGGTGGCGCGTGCCAGATCGCGGACTTCGTCGGAGATCAGCCGCACCCCGTCGATCGATGCCATCGTCGCCGCGTACACCTTCGCCAGGGACCCTGCGTTGCTGATTCCGTTTGCTGCAGGGACCTCGGCAGCGTGGACTTCGCGCATGTTGAAAGCGTCGCTGTCGCTCATCGCTCCATTCAGGAAGAGTGCGCGTCCGATTCGGGTCTCGGGACCGAGGAAGGCCTGGATCATTGCTCTGATGTCGGGATCTTCGTTGTCGTCGTTCATCGGTCGGCCGAT
This sequence comes from Ilumatobacteraceae bacterium, assembly GCA_040005915.1. Classification (GTDB taxonomy): domain Bacteria; phylum Actinomycetota; class Acidimicrobiia; order Acidimicrobiales; family Ilumatobacteraceae; genus JAENVT01. Next base: position 32,026 of record JBDTYA010000183.1, on the reverse strand, counting down.
GATCGGCGAGACGCGCGATTCCATATGCTCCGGAAGACCGATCCACACCTCGGCACCCAACGGTCCGGCGATCTCGTCGGCCACGAACCGACCGGGCGTGCGACCGTCGGTGCGCCGGATCAGCTCACCGGCGAGCCAACCGAAGGTCAGGGCGTGGTACCCATGGCCGGTGGCGATGGGCCAGTCGGGTCTGGTGTCGGCCAACGCCGATGTAACGGTCTTCCAGTCGAGTGCGTCGGCCATGGTGAGCTTGTCGTCGGGTGCGATCAGCCCGCATTGGTGGCTGAGCAACTGGGCGACGGTGGCCTCTCCCTTGTCGTGCGCAGCGAACTCCGGCCAGTACGTGGCGACCTTCTCGTCGTAGTCGATGAGGCCACGCTGGACGCACATCGCAACGGCGATCGCGACGATTCCCTTCGTCGTGCTGAACGTCAACTGCAAGGTGGAATCGTCGTACGGGCGGTCGCCGGTGGCGTCGAACGACCCGCCCCATACATCGACCACGCGCTGCCCGCGGTGGTAGACCGCGGCGGACGCACCGATGTCTTCGCCTAGCTCGAAGTTCTTCTCGAACGCCGCTTTCACGGGCTCCCAACCCGGCGCTACGAAGCCACCGACAGAAATTTGCGTCATGGCCTGACGGTACCGGGATTCAGGCGTCGTCGACTATCGCCCTGAGGGTCTCGATCTGCTGCACAGCGTCGGGCCCGACGGGATTGACCGACAGCACGGTGACGCCGGCCTCTTTGTACGCGCCGACGCGATCCTTGATGTAGCTCGCCGGGCCGACCAGGTTGGAGAGCTCGAGCCACTCGGCCGGCACGTGCGCTGCAGCCTCGTCCTTCTTTCCGTCGAGGTAGAGATCCTGGATGTCGATGGCTTCCTGCTCGTATCCGTAATCGCGGCAGATGTCGTTGTAGAAGTTCTTGCCCCGAGCACCCATGCCACCGACGTACAGCGCCATGTTCGGCCGGGCGAAGTCGAGGATGGCGGTCTGCTTCTCGCCGACCAGGTCGTCGCCGATCGCCAACATCCCGCCGGCCGCGATGTCGAGGCGTGGCAACGCCGGATCACGCTTGGCGAGCCCGGCCTTCAACTGGTCTCCCCACACCTTGTGGTACTTCTCGGGGATGAACATGATCGGCAGCCAACCGTCGGCCATCTCGGCCGTCGCGGTGACACTGAGCCCCTTCAGGCTGGCCCACCAGATGGGGATGTCGCTGCGCACCGGATGGTTGATCAGCTTCAGCGGCTTGCCCAGCCCCGTCCCCTGGCCGGCAGGCAGTGGCGCCTGAAAGGTCTGGCCCTGGTAGTCGAACTTCTCCTCCCGCTTCCAGATCATCCGGCAGGCCTCGATGTACTCCTTGATCCGCTGCATCGGCTTCTCGTACTTGACACCGTGGAAGCCTTCGACGACCTGCGGACCGCTGGCGCCCAGGCCGAGGATGAATCGACCGTCGCTGACGTAATCGCAACCCGCTGCGGTCATCGCCGTCAACGCCGCCGTCCGCGAGTACACGTTGATGATCCCCGTGGCGATCTCGACACGCTCGGTCTTCGCTGCGAGGTAACCGACCTGGCTGATCGAGTCGTAGCTGTACGCCTCGGCGATCCAGACCTGGTCCAGCCCGGCCTTCTCGAGATCCACGACCCGTTGCGCCGCTTCCTTGAAACCTCCGGCGTAGTTGATCCCCATCGACAACTTCATGACACCGCACTCCGTTCGGCTCGTAGGTGTGCGTTGTTGAGATTGCCGGATCGAAGGCCCTCGAGATCCAACGTGACGTACGTGTAACCAGCTCCCTTCGTGGCCGTGACGACGTCGTCGCGGCGAGCCACGAGATCCGTGAGGCGATCGAGAGGCACCTCGATGCGTGCCGTGTCTCCGTAGTGGCGGACGCGCAGCTCGCCGAATCCGAGTCGCTTCAGCGCCGCCTCGGCGCGATCGACTTGACTGAGCAGCAGCACGGTTACCTCTGTGCCGTACGGGACACGGCTGGCGAGACATGCTGCTGCCGGTTTGTCCCATGTGCGAAGGCCGAGCGCGTTCGACGCCGAGCGAACGTCGGCCTTGGTGAAGCCTGCCGTGACCAACGGGAAGACTGCGCCGCCTTGATCGGCGGCACGTTGGCCGGGACGATGGTCACCGAGGTCGTCGAGGTTGACACCGAGCACGACTGTGGCGTCGTCGGCGACCGCCATCGGCCCGACCACGTCCATCAATTCGGCCTTGCAGTGATAGCAGCGATCGGTGTCGTTGACCCGATAGGCCGCGCGCTCCATCTCGTGTGTGATGACGGGGGTCCACCGCAGACCCCACTCCTGGGCGAGGGACCGACAATCCGCCTCCTCGTCCCCGGCCAGCGATGGCGACACCGCTGTCACCGCGTGCGCGTCGTCGCCCAGAACCTGTTTGGCGACCGCAGCGAGAAACGCGCTGTCCGCGCCTCCACTGAATGCGACCACGACTCGGCCGAGACGACGCAGTTCGCCGTGCAACGCGTCGAGCTTGGCGCCGAGCGCTTGGTCGACCAGTGGGGCAGCCATCGCCGCCGACGCTAGCGGGCGGGACGGGCGATGCAGGTGGCTGCAAGAGGTGTCGTAATCCGGCCCGTCGACGGGCGCTGCAATTCCGGGGGGATCGGCGAGCCGATGGTGCAGGATGGGTGCCGTGGCGATCATCGAGGCGAGCGACCTGACGAAGATGTTCAAGGTCCCCGTGCGCGAGCAGGGGCTGCGCGCCTCGCTGCGCAGCCTGGTGCGGCGAGAGACCCGAGAGGTCACCGCTGTGGACTCGGTGTCGTTCACCATCGAGCCGGGAGAGATCGTCGGCTTCCTCGGTCCGAACGGCGCCGGCAAGACCACCACCCTCAAGATGCTCAGCGGCCTGCTGCACCCCACCGCCGGACGATGCAGGGTCCTGGGCTTCGAACCGAAGACGCGCCCCGCCGAGCTGTTGCGTCAGATCACGTTGATCATGGGCAATCGCAACGCCCTGCAATGGGACCTGCCCGCTCTCGATTCGTTCGAGCTCAATCGTGCGGTCTACCGGATACCGCGGGCCGAGTTCATCACCCTGCGCGACGAACTGATCGCGCTGCTCGACATCGGTGGCCTTGTCACCAAGCCGGTGCGCAACCTTTCGCTCGGCGAACGGATGAAAGTGGAGATCGCCGGCGCTCTGTTGCACCGGCCACAGGTGCTGTTCCTCGACGAGCCGACGATCGGTCTCGACATCACGATGCAACGGCGGATCCGTGCGTTCGTCGCCGAGTACAACGATCGCTACGGAGCGACTGTCATCCTGACGAGCCACTACATGGCCGACGTGCAGGCGCTGTGCAAGCGGGTGATCGTTATCCATCATGGTCGCCTGGTGTTCGACGGCGATCTGTCTGCGCTGTCCGAGCAGTTCACGACGCAACGCACGATCACGGCACGCTTGGCCGACGGCGAGGAGGTCACGATCCGCGCCCTGCGCGCAGACACCGCATCGGTGACCGCACGGCTGCTCGCCGACCACGACGTCGTCGACCTGACCATCGAGGACCCGCCGATCGACGATGTGATCGAGCAGGTCTTCGCGGACGCGAGCGACACGCAGTGATAACGATCTACACCGCGCACATGCGCAAGGCGGTTCTGACGCAGTTCCAATACCGCGCGGCCAACTACTTCTACATGATCGGCATGATCGCCGAGCCGGTCGTGTACCTCGTCGTGTGGTCGACGATCGCGCGGGCCAACGGCGGTTCCATCGACGGGCTGACACCCGGCGGGTTCGCCGCGTACTACATCGTGTGGACGCTGGTGCGAAACATGAACATCGTGCTGACCCCGTTCGCGTGGGAGGAGCGGATCAAGGAAGGCTCGCTCGCCAGTCAGCTGATGAAACCCATGCATCCGATCCATCAGGACATCTCCGAGTTCATGGGCTGGAAGGTGGTCGTCCTGCTGCTGTGGCTCCCCATCGCGGCCGCGCTGGTCGCCCTGTTCCGCCCGACGCTGAGCCCCACGGTGTTGCAATGCGTGGTGTTCTTCTTCGCCATCTGGGGCGCCTACCTGATCCGGGCGATCATGCAGTGGTCGTTGGGCCTCGTCACGTTCTGGACCACTCGGGTGTCGGCGATCTTCGAGGCGTACATCCTCGCCGAGATGCTGCTGTCGGGCCGCGTGTTCCCGTTGGTGTTGATGCCGAAGTGGTTCCAGACGCTGACTTGGTACTTCCCGTTCCGGTGGTCGTTCAGCTTCCCCATCGTCGCTCTCACCGGGCCGATCGAGAACCGCGATCTGTTCATCGGTCTCGGCATGCAGGTGGCATGGATCGTGTTCAGCATCGGTCTGATGTGGATGGTGTGGCCCCGCGCCGTGCGCCGATTCAGTTCGGTCGGCGGATGAGGGACACCGCCAGGGAGCCGCGCGGTGGACCGGTGCGCCTCACGGGCACGTTCCTGCGGGTCGGCGTGATGAACGAGATGCAATATCGCATCAACTTCTTCCTGCAACTGGTGCAGTCGTTGATGACCGTGGGAACCGGTCTCGTGGTGCTGGCCGTCGTGTTCTCCAAGACGAAGGACCTCGGTGGTTGGAGCCGGCCGCAACTCCTCGCCGTGATGGGCGTCTTCACCCTCGTCGGTGGTGTCATCCGCACCTTCATCCAGCCCAACATGGAGCGCGTCGTCAACGATGTGCGCGAGGGAAAGCTGGATTTCGCACTGACCAAACCAGCTGATTCACAGCTGCTGGTCAGCATCCGCGACGTGCGGTTCTGGCAGCTCACCGACGTACTCGTCGGCGTGGGCGTGCTGACGGTCGCACTCGTACAACTGGACCCGGGACCACGGTGGCAGAACCTGGCCGGCTTCGTCGTCCTGCTGCTCAGCGGTTTCATCTCGATCTACTGCTTCTGGCTGATGCTGGCGTCGGCGTCGTTCTGGCTGGTGCGGATCAACGAGGTCCAAGAACTGTTCGACGGCCTGTTCCGCGCCGGCCAGTATCCGGTCGGGATCTATCCGGGATGGCTGCGCTATGGACTGACCTTCATCATCCCGTTGGCATTCGCGATCACCGTCCCATCGGAAGCAGTGACGGGTCGGCTCGCGTGGGACTCGGTCGCGGTGATGATCGGGTTCACCATCGTGCTGCTCTTCGTGTCGCGCTGGTGTTGGAAGCGAGGCCTGCGTCGTTACGGTGGCGCCTCCTCGTAGCCGATCCCACCCCGGCCTCGGTGCAAGGATGCTCAGTGGCAGCGCACTGACCAACCGTCGTTCTGTGCGCTGACAGAGACGGGGGCACAGAGGGGTTCACGCCCGGCTGGCCGCTCGTTGGGACTCGGCCCAGGTCATGCCGGTGCTGACGTCGACGTCGTGGGGTAGGCCCAGGACTCGCTCGCCGACGATGTTGCGCTGCACCTCGCCGGTGCCGCCACCGATCGTCAACGCCTGGCTGAAGAGGTAGCCGTCGTACCAGCCCGGGTGCAGCAGACCCCCCGCCGGCTTGTCGGGGCCGAGGCCCTTCGTGTCGGTTCCCGGCACGAAGTCCTGCAGACCGTCGCCACCGGTCAACATCGCCGACGCGCCCACCAGGTCGCGCGCCAACTCCATCACGTGCTGGCCGTGCTCGTCGGCGAGGATCTTACGGACGCTCGCCTCGGGACCGGGCTGCTGTCCCTTCAACCGGGCGCTCAAGGTGCGCAGCCGGATGAGGTCGAGCAGCGTGTGTTCGATGTAGATGTCGGCGAGGCGCTGACGCATCGTAGGGTCGGTGACGGGGCCGCGATCGCGTACCGACTCGATCAACTCCAACGCCGTCGGACCATTTCCCCAGAGCACTCCCCCGGTCGACAGCGAAATGCGCTCGTTGCCGAGGGTGACCTTGGCCAGTCGCCATCCGTCGTTGAGCTCGCCGACAAGGTTCGCGGCGGGGATCCGGACGTCGGTGAAGAAGACCTCGTTGAACGTGTGACCGCCCGTCATCTCCGTGATCGGTCGGATTTCAATACCGGGAACGTTCATCGGGCACACGAAGTACGAGATGCCCTTGTGCTTCGGCACGTCGGGATCGGTGCGAGCCAGCAGGATCCCGAACGCGGCGTGTTGCGCGCCGCTGGTCCAGATCTTCTGCCCGTTGACGACGAACTCATCGCCGTCGCGAACCGCGCGTGTGCCCAAGCTGGCGAGATCGCTACCACTACCGCTCTCGCTGAACAGCTGACACCAGAACTCCTCGCCCGACAACATCGGCGAGAGGAAGCGCTGCCGTTGTTGGTCGGTGCCGGCATACAGCAGTGTCGGCCCGGCCCAGCCCACACCGATCGGGTTGATGGGCCGGCGCACCTTCGCCTTGGCCAACTCGTCGTCGATGATCAACTGATGGATCGGGTCGGCGCCGAGCCCCCACGGCGCCGGCCACTGCGGAGCCACATATCCGGCGTCGGCCAGTTGCCGGTTGGACGGCGTCGGATGCTCGTCGAGCCATGCGCGTACAGCCTGCCGACGCGGATCATCCACGTCGGGCAGCTGGAAATCCATGCCAAGACTGTAATTGGCGCGAACGGCCATCCGTCCTCGGGTCGGTGGCGCAGGCTTGCGGCGAAGCGCGATGATTGGGCGATGAAGTTCGGCTTCGTGGTGCCGTGGGCTGATGCCGCCGAGATCGGCGAACTGGCCGCGGTCGCCGAATTGCATCATTGGGACGGCCTGTTCGTGTGGGAGCCGGTCTGGGGCGTCGACGCCTGGGTGTCGCTGGCGGTCGCCGCGTGCCGCACGACCACACTGCGGCTCGGAACCATGCTGACACCGCTGCCTCGGCGCAAACCGTGGGAACTCGCCGGTCAGATCGCCACGGTCGACCGACTGTCGAACGGACGGGTGATCTTGGCCGTCGGCCTCGGTGCGCCGGAAGCCGGTTATGACGCGTTCGGCGAGGAGACCGACAGGGTCGTGCGCGCCGAATTGCTCGACGAGGGTTTGGGGATCCTCCGTGGCCTGTGGGCCGGCCAGCCGTTCGCCCACCAAGGGAAGCACTACACCATCGCCCCGAGCGAGTTCCCGACGATCGGCCACACGACGCAGAAGCCAGGCGTGCCGATCTGGTGCGTCGGCGCGCTCGGTTCGAAGAAGTCGATGACACGTGCGTTGTCGTGCGACGGCTTGATCCCACAGGTGGTCGAAGAGGGCGGCGGTCGCCAGTGCACGCTCGAGGAGTTGCAGCACCTGCAGCTCCCCGACCGCCGCTACGACGTGATCGTCGAGGGCGCCGGAAGCCAACACTCACCGGCGGCCTGGGCCGAGGCTGGTGCAACGTGGTGGCTCGAGACGCTCTGGGAGGCAGTCAACGACGCCGATGCGTTCGACTGCTCGATCAGCAGGCTGCGCGGCGGCCCACCGGGGGGACGCGCCGATTGACACCCTTCAGGTGTGGCCGGTCCCGTGAGAGTGGTCAGTCAGCCGGCACGGCGCTTCCGGTCGACGACCTCCAAGCGCGGACGCTCCGCCGGCGCTGCGGTCGCGTCGCCCCGGCGGGTCGCAGGCACGGCAAGGAACCAGATCAGGAACACGCTGATGATCTGCGGCAGGTGGCGGGCCTCGCCCACCAATGGGATGCGACCCGTCGCCAGGTCGACGATCGCACCGAGCACTTGAGCGCCGGCCAGCACCAACGCCACCGGCAGGATCGATCGGGCCCGCGCCGGGCGTACGACAACGACCATCAGCGCCACTCCATAGGCGACGCCGAACGCACCGAGGTGGCGAGCGGAATGTGTTGCGACGCCGTGCTCTTCGCCGAGGATCAACGCCGGCATCGCGAACGCGATGACCTGAAGGGCTACCACCGCGAGCACCGCCCGCAACACGCTCCAGTGAGCGGCGCGGTCGGCAGCGGCGGCCAACTTGGAAACGGACTTCGAGAGGTCTGGCATCGCTATTGATCGGTCGACGCGCATGAGGCTCGACGACGACTCGATCGCCTGCTTGTACGACTGGCACGCCGGGCAACGGGCGACGTGGGCCGACACCAATCGCCCGTCGATCTCGGCCGGCTCACCGTCGGCCATCGCCGAGAGCGCGTCACGCCAACGAGAGCAGTCCATGTCGTTCCAGTCGTTCTCTGTCATCGATTGGTTCCCCACCCATCCGAGAATGTCCCGTGCATGTCCGCTGCAAGGGTGGCACAGCGTCGGCGTACGCTCCACCCATGACCGATGAATCGTCCGAACTCCACGCCGAGCCAATCGTCGTTGCAACGTACCCAGACCGCGGCGAGGCCGAAGTGACCAAGGCCCACCTCGCGGCCAACGACATCGAGGCGTTCATCGTCGACGAGGTCGAGGGCGGAATGTTGCTCCTCGACGGCGACGAGGGTGTCGCCGTGCTCGTCCACGCCCAGGACGCCGAAGCGGCCCGTCAGGTGCTGATACCCGGCGCAAGTCTCTGACGGTCGCGGCGACGCCGGCCGGCGAGGCATGATGAGGTTGTTTGCGGGGATTCACGCGTTGAACAAGGAGCCATCAGATGAACGTCGAGAACACAAAATTCGATCACCACGAGCAGCCTGAGGCAGGTGTCGGGCGCACAGGCCCGAGCGTCGCGCTGATCGGTCTGGGGATCGCGATCGCGTTGCTGGTCGTCTTCTTCTTCCAGAACAGCAAGAGTGTGCCGATCCACTTCCTCTTCTTCGAGAAGACCACGACCATCCGTTGGTCCATCATCGTCGCCGTTGTGCTCGGCGTGATCATCGACAAGGTCTTCACGATGTGGTGGCGCCGTCGGCGCAGGCAAACCACCGCCGTATGACGATCGCGTCCACCGACGGCGTCGAAGTCGCCGTCTACGCCCTCGCCGGCCGCGAGGGTCGACCGACGTTGCTCATGTCTCACGCAACGGGCTTTCATGGTCATTGCTACGCGCCGTTGGCCGAAGAGTTGGCGGCCGAGTTCCACTCGATCGGATTCGACTACCGCGGCCACGGCGACACGATCCAACCGACCGGTGTCGGCGTCGACTGGTTGCGCTACACCGACGATGCCGAGGCCGTTGCGCTGAGCCTGCCGTCGCCGCTCGTCGGGTTCGGGCACTCGATGGGGGGCGCCTGTCTGTTGATGGCAGCGCACCGACATCCGAGCCTTTTCTCGCGACTGGTGGTCTACGAGCCGATCGTGTTCCCACCGGATGGATCCGATGCCCGGCCGGGGCCCTCGCTGCTCGCAGTCGGCGCTCGCCGCAGGCGCGAGTCGTTCGCCTCGTTCGACGCCGCGCTGACAAATTTTTCGTCGAAGCCGCCGTTGAGCGGGTTCACACCTGCAGCTCTCGAGGCGTACGTGCGGTACGGGTTCCGCGAAGGCGAGGACGGGCAGGTGCACCTCAAGTGCCGGCCCGAGATCGAAGCGGCGACGTTCGAGATGAGCCGCAGCCACGACACCTGGGACGTGCTGCCCGACATCAAAATTCCGGTCCTGATCGCGTGTGGCCTGCCGCTTCCCGATTCGCCGGCGCAGTACTCGCAGGCGGTCGCCGACCGCCTTGCGAACTGCACCTACGTGCAGCTCGACGACCTCGATCACTTCGGGCCCATGACCCACCCTGCGATCGTCGCCGAACTGCTGCTCCAGGCTACCTAGCTGCGACGACGCGACGATCGTCAACTGTCGCGCACCCCTTCTCTACGATGTGTGCATGTATCCGGTGCCGACCAGCCTCTCGCCCAGTCGCGTCGAGGCGTTCACCTCGTGTCCCATGGCATTCCGGTTCGCGAGCATCGAGAGGTTGCCCGAATCGCCCGGCCCGCACACCACCAAGGGATCGCTGGTGCACCGCGTGCTCGAGCTGTTGTTCGTCCGTCCCGCGGCGCAACGCACGATCGGCACGGCGCAGGTCTGCTTCCGACAGGCCGTCGACGAATATTCGGTCGACCCCGAGTTCACCATGCTCCATCTCGACGCGTCACAGCAGCAGGCGTTCGTCGACGACGCCTGGACGCTGGTCGAGGCCTACTTCCGCATGGAGGATCCGACATCCATCCGCGAGATCGGCATCGAGCTGCGCCTCGAAGCGCAGGTCGGCTCGCTGGCCCTGCGCGGCATCATCGACCGGCTCGAACTCGACGCCGACGGCGGGCTCATCGTGACCGACTACAAGACGGGTCGCGCGCCGGGACTCAAGTACGAGCAAAGCCGCTTGGCAGGCGTGCATTTCTATTCGTTCCTGTGCGAGCAGGTGCTGGGCGTGCGCCCTTCCGCCATCCGGCTGATGTACCTCCGCACAGGCGAGACCATCACCGCCCTGCCGTCCGCGCAGTCGGTGAAGTTCATCACGACACGCGCCACCGCGGTGTGGCAGGCGGTCGAGCGGGCGTGCATCAGCGGCAACTTCCTGCCCCGCCAAGGCCCGCTGTGTGCGTCGTGTTCGTTCCAGAAGTGGTGCCCGGCTTTCGGCGGCAACCCTGATCTGGCCGCTGTCGAGGCGCCGTTGCAACACGCGGCTCTCGCCGCGTGAGCGCGGTCGGCTCGTTCGACCTCTGGGGCGATCGACAACTCGAACGGCTGCGTGGCAACGCCATCGCCGACCCGCTGTTCAAGACGGCCAGCTTCGTCGGTGACTTCAGCGGCATCTGGCACGCGATCGGAGTCGGACGGGTCCTCGCCGATCGCTCCAACGCTCGCCAGGCATTGGCGATGTCGGCGTTGATCGGCGCCGAGAGCCTGCTCGTCAACCAGGGTGTCAAACGATTGTTCCGCCGCGTGCGACCGACCGAGACAGGCGACCCGCGGTTCCAGGTGCGACGGCCGTCGACCACGAGCTTCCCCAGCGGTCACGCCTCTGCGGCCTTTTTCGCCGCTGCAATACTGACCACGGCAACCGGCAAGTCGCTGGCGCCAGTGTGGTACTCGACAGCCACCGTCATAGCGCTCAGCCGGGCATACGTTCGCATCCACCACCCATCCGACGTCGTCGTCGGCGCCGCCCTCGGCGCTGCCCTCGGTGTCGTCGGCTCGCGCCTCTTCGAGCTGGTGACCTGACCGCCGAACCGCGGCGGCGCCGATCAGCGCCGGTCAGCGCGGCGTTCGGCGCGGCGTTCGCGGTAGTCAGCGATGGGACCGAACTCGGGCTCGCCCGAGAATCGTGCCCGAGTCCATTCGACGATGTCGTCATTCGTCCTGTCGAGGTCGAGGGGCTCGCCCTGCGGCTGGCGTACGTGCCAGGGGGTGTCGATGAACACCTCCACTCCGTTGAATTCGGGATCCCGAAAGTAAACCGACCATGCGTTGCCGTGGCAGAGCGGCACGATCTGGGTGACTCGCTGATCGGCTTCGAGCCCGTTCTTCAACGCCCTCAGATCATCGAGCGATGCGCAGGAGCGGAACGCCACGTGGTTGATGCTGTTCGAATGCACCGGCGTGTCGCGCCCGGTGATGAACGCGACCTGGTGATGGTCATCGGCGTTCTGCGACATGAAGATGATCTCGTCGTCGCCCAAGGGCCCGCGGTCTGTGACCTCGAAGCCGAGCAGGTTGGAATAGAAGTCGATCATCTCGGCGACCTCGTGCACGTAGAGCACGGCGTGGGCGACCTCTAGCCGGAGTCCGGTAGCCATCGCCCAATCGTAGTCAGGCCTCGGTTGGCGCGTGAGGGTGATGAAGGTGGGTGCGTTCGTGGATGAGGTTGACCGACAGCATCAGCTGACGATCGCCGAGGATCTCCAGTGGCGTACCGGATCCGACGACCGTGTGATCCTCACCGAAGACCAGGCAACGATCGGCAAGCACGTCGATCGTCTCGAGGTCGTGCGTGGCGAGGACGATGGTCTTGCCAGTGGCGTTGAGTTCGACGATCAGCTCGATGAGCCACTGCTGGGTACGCGGGTCGAGCGCAGCAGTGGGCTCGTCGAACAGCAGCACCTCCGGATTCATCACCAGCACCGAAGCAATGGCGACCCGCTTCTTCTGACCGCCGGACAACTGGTAGGGCGCTCGCTCGGCAAGGTCGGCGATGTCGAGCATGGTCAGCGTGTCGTGCACACGGACGGCGACTTCGTCACCCGACATGCCGAGGTTCAGTGGCCCGAACGACACCTCCTCGCGCACCGTCGGTGAGAAGACCTGGGCGTCGGAGTTCTGGAAGACGAACCCGACGCGCGACCGGAAGCCGTGGTTGAACTGCTCGTCCTCCAGGGCGTCCTCGGTGACCGGCTCCCCGAACGCGGTGAACGTGCCGGAGTCGGGGAGGATCAGGCCGTCGAGGATCTTGAGCAGGGTCGACTTACCGCAGCCGTTGGCACCGAGCAGCGCGACCTTCTCGCCGCTGTCTACGGCAAGTGAGATGTCTTTCAGCGCCACGAAACGGTCGAGATACGAAAACGAAACTCCGTTGACAGCGAGGACCGGCTCAGCGACCGATGGCATGGTCCACCACGATGACCAGCGCGATCGCGATCGCACAGGCGACGACCCACGCCACATCGACTGCCGCGATATTGAACGGGTTGAGACTGCGTGGTCGACCGGTGTACCCGCGGGCGACCATCGCCTGGTACACCTCCTCGGACATGGCGTGCGCCTTTCCGAACATCGTGCCTGCCGTCGCCGACACGAAGGCCCGACCGGAGGTGACACCGGTGTTGGTCTGCACCGTACGCGCCTTGCGGGCCTCGTACATCTCGGTGACCGAGCCGAGGAGGTGGAAGACGTACCGATACGCCATGCCCAACACCAGGATGAACATCCGTGGCAGCCGCAGCGAGCGGAGAGCGGCGAGCAGCCGAGTCCAGGTAGTGGTGAGGGTCAGGAGGACGACGAACGAAATCGACGTCGCCACCCGCACGATGATGAGGCCGGCGGATCGAAGACCCTGGCTGGTGATCCCTACACGATGACCGAACCAGTGCCCCAACGGCACGACCACACGGCCCGGCGTGATGAAGCTGAACATCGCCGGCAGCACGACGATCCCCGTGAAGATCGGGACGAACAGCCAGACGCGCCTGACGAAGTACGACAGCGGGATGCGCGATGCGACGGCCAGCAGCACTGCGATGGCGTAGAGCCCGACGAGCACGCGGATGTTGCGTACCGAAGAGGTCGTGCCGACGAGCCCCACCATGGTCAGGGCTTTGACGCGCGGGTCGAGTCGCTGCAACAGGCCGGGCCGGGATGCGATGTCTTCGGTGAACAACACCTGCCGCATCAAGCCGGAGGCACCGACGATGGTCTTGTCGACGAAGTTGGTGCGCGAGCGTTTGCCGATGCAGCCGCACGGGCACAGCGCCGGCTCGCGTTGCAGCATCCATGCCGGAGTCGCCGAACCCTGCTGTCGGCCGGCGCTCACGGCGAACCCGCGGTCGCACCCGCCGGATCGTGCCGGCGAAGACGCCCGGCCAGTCGCACGGCGATGAAGACGAGGTACACCCCGACTGCGATCACGACGATGCCCACGATCGCCGAGATCATGTACCCGATGTTCGGGTGCTCACCATTCTGGAAGCCATACCTCCCCAGCACCGCATGGTCCCAGAACGAGCTCCAGCGCGCCATTCCGGTGGGGATCGCGCGCAGGTTGTACCTGCCGAGATCGAGGCTGTCGGGGCTGTCTTCGCCGAAGGCCCCACCTGGGGCCAGCAAGCCGATCGGCGTCAACACCACGAGCACACCGAAACCGACGATCGCCCACCGCCATCCCAACGGTCGGCGCTCGGGAAGCGGTCCCTCGAGATGTACAGAGGGATGGTTCACCCGCAGCACCGGCACGTTGGCACGCTGCAGGAACGCGATCACACCGAACGTCAATGCGAACTCGGCCAGGCCGGCGATGGTCAAGTGGGCGAGCGCCATGGCAGGCACGGTCTGCGACAGGTGAAACGGTGCATACAGCGGTGTGCCGTCTGCCGACCTGAAGAGGTCGGGCTGGATGCCGAACTCGACTGCGGCGCACATCGCCGCCGTGTTCAGGCCGATGTAGGCACCGACGCCGGCGGCGACAGCCCGACGCGGGCTCGTCAGCGAGACGTGGCGCGTCGAGCAGCGGTACACGGCGTAGCCCACGAACGGCAGCACCACCGCCATGTTGAAGCAGTTGGCGCCGAGGGCCAGCACGCCTCCATCGCCGAAAAAGAGGGCCTGGATCACGAGTGCCACGGAAACCGCAATGACGGCGGCCCATGGGCCGAGCAGGATGGCGGTCAACGTACCGGCGACGCCATGCGCCGTCGTGCCGTCGGGCACTGGGATGTTGAACATCATCACGATGAAGCTGAACGATGCGCCAAGCGCGACGTACGGCACGTAGCGCGACTTGACGACCTTGCGGACCCGGCGGCCGGCGGTCACCCAGAAAGGCACCATCGCCGCGCCGAGGGTGCCGCACGTCGTGGGACTGAGGTACCCGTCGGGAATGTGCACATCGCCCCTTCGCTATTGCGACTGGCTCGCAAAAGCAAGTTTGCCGAACCGGGGCTCCTCTGTCAACCGCGTCGGAATCAGTCCGCGCCGAGAGGGCGGGCTATGAAGCTTCGGCCGCGCGGACTCCGTCGAGCAGGTCGGCACGGGCGCGCGCCACGCGCGATCGGATGGTTCCGATCGGGCAATCCAATACGACAGCCGCCTCGTCGTATGACAGCCCGGCGACCTGCGTCAGCACGAACGCCTCGCGCCGATCGGGATCGATCGAGTCGAGCAGACCCCACGTCGGGTTGCCGGGCGCAGCCACCCAGTTCTCCTCGAGCGAGCGGGTGAGGGCACCCATCACGCGTCGCTGCCGCACGCGCCCGCGCACATGATCGGCGCACACCCGGCGGGCGATCGACATCAGCCACGCCGCGATGGGCGCGTCGCCGCGATACGTCGACAGCGAACGGAACGCCCGGAGATACGTCTCCTGAACGAGATCGTCCTCCTCGCCGGGTGACCCCAGGACATTGCACAGCCGCCAGATCACCGGCTGGGTACGACGCACCAGTTCGCGGACGGCCACGTTGTCGCCCTGCACCGCTGCGTCGACGAGCGCCCGCAATTGATCGTCGACGTGTCCCATCAGGCCGTGATCGTGGCGCATCGATGGCGCGGCTCGCAAGGCCAGATGGGGAATTGGGTCGGACGACCTATCGCTCAAGCCTTGCGTGCCGCGTTCTTGCGGCGGGCGACCAGCACTCCCCCACCGACTACAACCACGGCGACGATGACGACGATCACCACGATTGTCCCGGTGTTGCTCGAGTCATCCGATGACGCCGGCACGATCGTCGCGGACACGACCGTTGCGGTGTCGACTGTGGCGGCGGTGCCGCTCGTGCCGGCCTCGGTGCCGGCTGTCGCTTCCTCGGGCGCCGGAGTCAGCTCCGCTGACGTCGGTGCGTTCTCGGTGATGTTGATGGTCGGCGCGGGGTGCTCCGGCTCGACGCCGCTCGCGTCGGGAACTTCGATCCACGCAAGTTCGCCGACCTCGCACATCTGGATGACAGGAAATCGGATCTCGCCGGGCGTGGCCGGCGACGTGAACCCGATGTCGAAGTGATCGCTCTGATCCGGCGCCAGCGGCCCGCCCTTGAACTCCAGGGTGTCGCCTGTCAGCGTCGCGGTCCAGCCGTCCTTCGGTACGCCCACTGCATCGGTGACGCCCGGGGGGATCTGGAACTTCATACTGGTCGTCGGTGAGCCCGCGCAACCGTGCTCGACGTTGAAGGCAACCGTCGCGGTCGTCCCGGCTTGCATCGCGATGGGATCGGGATCGATGTGCGCGGACGCCAGACCGCCCGCGGCCAGGACAACCGCGCCCGTCATTGCGGTACCGACAAGCGCGTGTTTGAAGGTGGCAGTTCTCATCGAAGTTGTTGTCGCTCGGTGACCGGAGAAAGTTCCCGAGTCCCGATACCTTTTCGCCGGTGAAGCGAGATCTGCTCGGGGCGGTGATGCTGGTAGCCGTGATTTTTGCTCCCGCGCAACCGGTTCTTGCACATGGCGGCAACGGCGGCGCGAGCAGTGACTATCGCATCGAGGTCACCGGGTTCGAAGGCGACCATTCGGGCATAGAGGTACGCCCGGTCGAGCTCGGCAACCGCATGGAGCTCGTCCGCACGACGGCCAAGGAAGTGCAGATCGTCGGCTACGACAAGGAGCCGTACATCCGTCTCGCCTCCGATGGCGTCTTCGTCAACACCAACTCTCCGTCGTACTACACCAACCTCGATCGCTTCGCCCGCACGACCACGCCGACCACTGCGTCCGACACCGCCGCACCGAGCTGGACGAAGCTCAGCGATGGCAACTCGGTTCGCTGGCACGACCATCGCACTCACTGGATGGACCCGACGCCGCGACAGGACGTGCGCGACAATCCCGACGTCGAGCGAGTGATCTTTCCCGCCAACCGTGTCGACCTGATCGTCGATGGCCGACCGGTCGTCGCAATCGTCAAGGTCACGTGGCTCCCGCCGCCGTCGAGGATGGTGTGGCTCGTGGTCACTTCCCTCGCTGCGTGCGCGCTGCTGGCCGGTCTCGTGTTGCTGCCGGTCATGCGCCGCTGGGCACCGACCATGGCCTTGGTCGGTGGCCTTGCCTGCCTTGTCGGCAGCGGCACCAGTACCTTCCGGATCGTGGCCAGCGCCGTCGCAGTCATGCTCGTCGTCGTCGGGATGGTCGTCAAGAATCGTTGGCTGCCGGTCGTCGCATCGGTGATGGTCGTCATCCTCGCGGTCACCCACTTCGAGGTCTTCGAACACCAGCTGCTCGCCGGCTGGGCGCCAGAAGTGTTGCAGCGGGTCGCGATCATGGCCGCCTTGGCGCTCGCTGCGGCCGTCGTGGGATCCGAGCTCGTCACCGGCCTCGGCGCCACCACACCAACCGATTCGACGCCGGGCGAACCGGTCGCGGCCGAGCCGTGAGCGGGTTGCGTCGAGCCGCCTGTGCCTGCGTCGCCGGCTTGGTGCTGGCAACCGTGGTCGGGGTCGGGACCGCCTCTGCGCACGCCGAGCTGTCGAAGAGCGATCCGCAACCGGGCGCGGTTCTCGATGTCGCCCCCACACACGTGACTTTGACGTTCAACGAGACGGTCGAGATCTCTCTCGGCGCGCTCAGGATGTTCGACGGCACGGGTCAGTCCATCGACATCAGCACGGCGCGGCATCCCGACGGCAACGGCTCGGTTGTCGTCGTCGACCTCCCGCAACTCGAGAATGGCTCGTACGTCGTCGACTGGCGGGTGGTCTCCAGCGACTCGCACCCCGTGCACGCCGCTTTCACGTTCCAGGTCGGCCCGGAGTCCACGTTGGCCGCGGGGCTGCTCGATCAGATCATCACCAGCAGCCACACCGGCAAGACCGCCAGCATTGGCCTGACCGTCAGTCGATCGTTGGTCACTGCAGCGATCGCGATCGTGTTCGGGGGGTTGTTCGCCTGCGGCTTCGGGATCATGTCCTTCGGTCGCCGGCAGCGGTTCCTCATCGGCGGCTCGGCAGCCGTCGGCGCGATCGCCGGCCTCCTCGCGATGCCGCTCGAGGTCGGCTACACCGCCGGTCGATCGCTGGGTGTCATCACCGACGGCGACGCATGGAGCGCGGTCTTCGACACCACCATCGGTGTTGCCTGGGTGGTGCGTGCCGCCGGGATCGCGTTGACAGCGGGAATCCTGTTGGCCACGTACTCCCGCAGCCGCCAGGTGTGGTGGCGAACGACGTTGGTCGTCGGTCTCGCCGTCGTCGGCATCGCCTCTGCCTACGGCGGGCATGGGGCAACCGGCCGGTGGCACTACCTCGGCGTCGTGGTCACGATGTTGCACGTGTCGTCGATGACGGTATGGCTCGGCGGGCTGGCGATGCTCGTCGTCGCGTTCAAGGACCTCGAACGAGATGGTGCCGAACGCTTCTCGAAGTTCGCTCTCTTCGCAGTGGTCGGCATCGTCGTCACCGGCACGATCCAGGGCTTCCGTCAGATCGGATCGCTCGACGGGTTGACCGGAACCTCGTACGGAAAGTTGCTGATCTGGAAGCTCATCGCCGTCGCCGCGACCCTGGGGTTGGCGGCCGTGGCTCGCGCTTCGACGCACGGACGGTTGACGCTGTCGACGGCCTCGGCCGGCGCCGCCGGAGTCGCTTTCGATCGTGCCCGCCTTCGCCGGGCAATCACCCTCGAGTCGGTGCTGGCCGTCGCCATCATCGTCGTCACCTCGTTGCTGATGGCAGCGAACCCTTCAGCGGCGTCTGCGGCGACACCGTTCTCGGCCACGCTCACCAGTGGCGGATATCTCTCGACGATCGAGGTGTCGCCGGCCCGCGTCGGCGCCAACGAGTTGCACATCTACCTGTCGAGCCCCAACAGCAGCCTGGCGCAGTTCGACGCAGTCTCGGTGACCATCCAGGACCCGTCGCGAGATGTCGATCCGATCGCGATCAACGTCTCCAAGGCCGGGGCCGATCACGTCATCAGCAACAGTGCCTCGTTCCCGTACGCGGCGACATGGCGGATGGTCGTCACCGCCCGATACGGATTCGAAGAGGTCAGGTTCACGGCCGACGTGAAGGTCGTCTAGCGCCGATCGAGTCGTCGCCGATTGCGTCGAGTCCGAACGGCGAGCTCGATGATCCGCTGTTGGCGCCAGGCATCCCACTGTAGAACCCGCCGCACCCTTGCCTTACAGTGACCACATGCCCGACCTACCCCAGTTCGATCGCAAGATGAGCGATGCGGAGGGTCTGATGTGGCGGCTCGAGAAGGATCCGCACCTGTCGAGCACGTTCGCCGCGGTCACCATCCTCGACCGCCCTCCCGATTTCGACCGCCTGCTGACACGTATGGAGCGAGCCGTGCAGGTCGTCGATCGGTTGGGTCAGCGGGTGCAACCGGCGCCGGTCAACCTGACGGCGCCGACGTGGGTCGCCGACACCAACTTCGACCTGCGATTCCACGTGCGCCACATCGCCCTGCCGAAGCCGGGCACGGTTCGGCAGCTGCTCGACCTCGCCAGCCTCATCGTCTCCGACCCGTTCGACCGCACCCGGCCCCTGTGGCAGTTCGTGGTCGTCGATGGCCTCCGTGGAGGCAAGTCGGCGCTGATCGAGAAGCTGCACCACACGATCACCGACGGCGAGGGCAGCGTCAGGCTCTCGCTGCAGTTCCTCGACTTCGAGCGCGATGCACCTGGGCCGCGACCGATCGACCCGGCCGAGATCGACGATCGCGAACCGACGCCCACCGAGTCGAATGGCGATGTCTTGCGCGACCTGCTCGCCGGCAGCCTGCGAATGCCACTCGGTCTGCTCCGCCAGATCAAGGACCTCATCAGCGATCCGACCGGGATCCCCGACGCCGGCTCCGCTGCGGCCGACACCGTACGCGGCGTGATGAGCCAGCTCAGCGACACCGAGCAGGCCCGTTCGCCGCTGTGGACCCAGCGTTCGCTGAAGCGCCGGATGGAGGTCCTGCGCACACCGTTCGACGAAACCCGTGCCGCCGCCAAACGCCTCGGCGGCACGTTGAACACGGCGTTCCTCACCGCCGCCGCCGAGGCCGCCGGTCGGTACCACGACCGCATGGGTTCGCCCGTGGAGGAGCTCAGGGCCAGCATGGCCATCAGCACCCGTGGCGAGGGCTCCGGCTCCAACGCCTTCTCGCTGGCACGCATGCTGGTACCGACCGGCGAGATGCCGATCGGCGAGCGGTTCACCTGGATCCAGGCGGCAGCAGGCGCGGCGCGCGAATCGAATGCGACGGCGTCGCTCGAGACGCTCGCCGCGGTGGCTTCCACTCTCCCGACGTCGTTGATCACGCGGGTGGCGCGACAGCAGGCGCAGACGGTCGACTTTGCCACGTCCAACGTCCGCGGATCACCTGTACCGCTCTACATCGCCGGCGCCGAGGTTCTGCAGAACTACGCCGTCGGCCCACTGGCAGGCGTCGCTTACAACCTGACCTTGCTGAGCTACAACCACAGCCTCGACATGGGTGTCAACATCGACACGGCGGCCATCACCGAACCCGAACTCCTGCGAGAATGCCTGGAGAAGGCCTTCGCCGACCTGATCACAGCCTGAGATCGACTTGTCTGTCCGAGGGTTCGCACCGTCAGCGTCAGCTCATGGAGCGGCAGTCGGTCATTGCGTTGACAGTGATGCAGGCATCAGCCTGGAATCGAGGCGAACTGCCCGTGAGTAAGAGAATCAGCCCTCGGCGGCGACAGCGGCGGGCAACGTCAGCAATGTGCGGACGTCGAGCAACACATCGGTGACCTCACCGGACGACACCAACTCGCGGCGCAGCATCTGCGCGAGTGCCTTGTCGATGACGCCCAAGGCTTCCGAGATGACTGCTTCATTGGTGTCGGTCATCGGTGTGTCTCCTCCGCTAAAAGATCCTGCCGAGACCGTAACTCGCCCGGGAGGCTCTTGCCGTGCATAGTACCGGCAACCACCCAGTTCGCGTGGTGTGACGCCTACCATCGTGGGCGATGGAACTCGACGGACGCAATGTTGTTGTAACCGGTGCCGCGAACGGGATCGGGAGCGCACTCGTCACTCGATTTCACGCCGAGGGAGCCAACGTCGTGGCCTCCGACCGTGACTCCATCGCTCTCGCCGCCGTAGTCGACAGGCTCAACGAACTGCGCGCCGGCAGCGCCACCGCCGTGGCAATCGACATCGGCACCGAGATTGCCAACCAGCACCTCGTGGCTGCGGCAGAGGATGCCTTCGGCGCCATCGACCTGTTCTTCGCCAACGCGGGTGTTGCGATCGGTACCGACCTCTCGACGCCCGAGCCCGACTGGGAGTCGGCATTCGACATCAACGTGCATGCACACCGCTGGGCGGCGAAGTACCTGCTGCCCGGCTGGCTGGCGCGCGGCGAGGGCTACTTCTGCGTCACCGCCTCGGCGGCCGGCCTGCTGAGCCAGATCGGGTCGGCGCCGTATTCGGTGACCAAGCACGCAGCTGTGTCGTTCGCCGAGTGGATGAGCATCACCTACGGCGATCAGGGCGTGCGGGTCAGCTGCCTGTGCCCGCAGGGGGTCAACACCAAAATGCTCAACGGTGGCCCGATCAACGCCGCAGGCGCAGGCGATGTCGTGCGCGCGTCCGGGGTCGTACTGGAGCCCGACGACGTGGCCGAGGCCGCGATGGCAGTCATCCGGTCGGAGACCTTCCTGATCCTGCCTCATCCCGAAGTGCTCACGTACCTGCAACGCAAGACCGGCGACTACGACCGCTGGCTGGCCGGCATGCGCAAACTGCAGGCCCGGATCATGGGCAGCTGAGGTCTCGGCCAATGCCCGACACCGACATCCTCGCCCGGCTGCGCCTCACAGGCGGCGAGCCCGTTCGCTTCCGCAAGGCGGAAGGTGGCCGCTGGCTGCCCGGGAAGATGTCGGGCGTCGCCGTCGACGGCAGCATCACGATCCACGACGCCAACGGCGCGGCGCGCAGCCTGCGTCCCGAGCGCGTCGAGGTGCGCCGGCCGGGTAACCGTGGAAGGTTGACGTGGCAGTTGGTCAGCGACGTCGCGATCACGTGGGAGCAGTTGGCACTGTGGGGCGAGGCTCCCGCCTCGAAACGTCCACGTAGGCGAACGTAGCCTCGGCGCCCATGACCGACCCAGCACGTATCGACGTCGAACCGGACCCCGTGCCGATCGTGCTGATACTCGCGGCGACGCTGCGGCGCGCGGCGCGTACCCCGAAGCTGGCTGCGGCGATCGGCAGCATCAAGGGCAACGTCGCGTTCAGGTCGACGGTCGACCCCCAGGCAGCCACGATGCGCTTCGGCGACGGCGGTGTCGTGGTCGTGCGCGGCGTCAGCGCGGATGCCGACGTCGTCATCGCCGCCGATGTCAACACGATGTCCGACGAGAAGCCGCCGAAGCCGAAGGTCGCCGGCGCTGCTCGACACCTGAAGCTGGCATGGACCGTCGGCAAGCTGCTCGAACCTCCGCACGGCACGTGGCAGCAGGAGGCCGAGCGCTTCTTCGACTTCGCGATCGCCAGGCCGGGTGTGCCCCGTTCGATGAAAATCGTCTGCACCGACGACGGGTCCCAGCTCGAACTCGGCGACAAGCCAGCGGAGTACGAACTGCACGGCAGCGGTCACGCCCTCCTCAACGTGTTCTGCGGCAACACCGTGCTCGGCCAGGACCTCCTCGACGGCAAGCTGTTCGCCGTCGGAAAGCTCGCCCACCTCGCAGAGCTCACCGGGCGCTCCCTGGCATGGATGCTCGGCGGCGAATGATCATGGACACAGAACAAGCAGCGACCTGGCTCAACGAGCACAACATCGCCTGGGTCAAGACAGAGGGCATCTCGATCGACGGATTGGTGATCGGCAAGCACCTGTCGACGCGCAAGTTCGTGTCGTCGCTCCCCCTCGGGAACGCGATCACCGAGTTCGTCCTCGGGTACGACATCGGCGGCACACCGTTCCTGGTCTGGTGGGACGACTGGCGACGCGACGCGCTCGGCGACTTCCACCAACGACCCGATCTGTCGACGTTGGTCGCCGCGCCCGACCGAGCGGGCACCGCCAACGTGATCTGCGACATCGTCGACCTCGACGGCAACAGCGTGCCTGTGTGCCCGCGATCGAAGTTGCGCAGCATCACCGAACGCCTCGCCTCACACGGCCTCATGGCGAAGGCAGCGTTCGAGATCGAAGTGATGCTGTTCCGCGAGTCGTACGTCGAGGCGCGCGCCAAGAACCTGCAGAACCTCACGCCGATGTCGCATCCAGCGGCACTCGGCTACCTGCACTTCAACTCCCGTCAGCAGTTGCAGTTCATCGACGTCGTGCTGCAACGACTGGAAGGCCTCGGCATCCCCATCGAGGGCTGGCACGACGAAGCAGCGCCGGGCCAGTTCGAGCTCAACCTCGACCCCGCTGATCCCGTCACCGCGTGCGACCGGGTGATCCGCATCAAACAGGTGCTCCGCGAGGTGGCTCTCGAGCAAGGCTGCTCGGTCACGTTCATGGCCAAGCCCAGCCACGAATACGGCAATGGTCTGCACGTGCACCACTCGCTGGCCCGCGATGGCGATCCGATGTTCTATGCGCCGGACGGCCACGACCTGTCGGAGCTGACGCGCCACTGGATCGGCGGCCTGATGGCGACCATGCCCGCGGCGATGTCGATCTTCTGCCCCAACATCAACTCGTACAGACGGGTCGTCGGCTTCGCCGCTGCACCCACCGTGGCCTCGTGGGGCGAGGACGACAAGTCGGCCGCAGTACGCGTGTTGTCGCGCTCGCCGAACGCGGCACGGATCGAGAACCGGGTCGCCGGAGGCGACGCCAATCCGTACCTCGTGCTCGCCGCGGTGTTGGCGGGCGGGGTCGCCGGAATCGAGCAGTCCATCGATCCGCCGCCACCCTTGGGCGTGTCCAGTTGGGGCCTCCCGGCGGGCTATCCGCACCTGCCCAACACGATCTCGAAGGCCGCCGATGCGATGGCCGCGGACACCGTGCTGCGCAGCGTGCTCGGCGCCGACTTCTGCGACTACTGGGTCAATACCCGTCGCTGGGAATGGCTGATGTACCACACGACCGGCGGTGATCCGTCGAGCACCACGGTCACGCAGTGGGAACTCGACCGCCTGTTCGAGATCGTCTGACATGGCATCGCCACTCGTCCGCATCGGTATCACCGCGCACCTCGAGATCGTCGTGCCCGAGGAGGGAGACGGATCGTTGCACTACGTCGCCAGTGCGCCGTACGTCAAGGCCGTCCGCAAGGCCGGCGCCCTGCCGATCCTGTTGCCTCTCGTCGATCCGGCCGATGCCGCCGCCGTGCTCGGAATGGTCGATGCCTTGATCATCACCGGCGGTGCCGACGTCGATCCCGTCAACTACAACGCAATGGCGGACCCACGCCTCGGGCAGACCGACCTCCAGCGCGACGCCGCTGATCTGGCCATCACGCGCGCCGCGGTCCAATCCAACGTGCCGACCCTGGCGACGTGCCGAGGGATCCAGGTGCTCAACGTGGCGATGGGCGGAACGCTCGTGCAACACATCGACGACCACATGCGCACCGACATGTACAACGAAGACGTTCACGATGTCGACATCGACCCGTCGTCACGCCTGGCGACGATCCTCGGTACCTCGGCCGTGGGTGTCAACTCGATGCACCATCAGGTGATCGATCGCCTCGGCGTCGGTGTTCGCGCCGTCGCCCACAACCGCGATGGGCACATCGAGGCGATAGAGATCGACAGCGCGCCGGCCGTGCTGGGCGTGCAGTGGCACCCTGAGATGCTGCGTCACCGACGTGACCACCTCGGCCTGTTCGAAGACCTCGTGCGGCAGGTGATCTCCCGCCGCACGCCTGCTTAGAACTCCGTCGCCGGCAAGTCGTTCAACGACCCGGCAGCGACAAAGCTCCAGGATCAGTTGAGGTTGGTGTGGGCGACGAATCGGGCAGCCACTTCGGCGTCGCCGACCAGGTCGCCAGTCGACAGCGGGACACGACGCCACAGCGTCAACAAGATGTCACTGGCAGCGCCGCGGATCGCGCAGTCGGCCTTCGAATGTTCGCGGGTGATCAGGAAGTCGTCGTCGCCTTCGCGGATCGTCCACTCCCCTGCAACGTCGCCGCAGTGGATGTGCACCGAGCCATCCACCGCTGCTGCGCCATTGAGCACGTCGCCCAGGAAGTGGGTCAGGAACTCGTCGATCCCGTCGCTCGCCAACATCGGCTCGAGCGGATTCACCAGACCGGCCGCGTCGGTGGCGTCCCATAGGTGGACGGCGGTCTCGTGTGCCATCCGCCGTATCACGAATCCCGCCGTGTTGTCATCGGACCACGTCCACACCGGCATCGACGGATCAGCGGGACGAAGGGTCGTCAGCAGTTCGGCGCGACTGTTGCGGTAGAACGCGGCGAGTCCTTCGTCGTGCGGGCGTAGAGGCTCGGAGTACCCGTTCGGATCGGTGGCCCGATCGGCCACGATCGAGCCCCAGAAGTAGTGGACTTCGGCAAGGTGCCACAGCAGGTCGGCGACGGTCCACCCGGGACAGGATGGGACAACGGTGCTGAGCCCGGCGACCTCGCAGGCGTCGACGAACGCCGCCGAGTCGCGATCGAGCGCCGCGATGAACTCCGACTTTTCCATCCTGGGATGGTGTCACATCGGGACTACGGTCGGCACATGAGCAGCATCGAACACGACTCGAGCAACCACTCCCGGATCGCCGAACGGATCATCGGCAGCATCGTGCACGCCAAGGGGCCGGCAGTGTCGCCGGACGGCTCCATGGTGGCCTTCGTGGTCAGTCGGGTCGACATGGCCAAGAACAAGAACTACTCGCAGGTGTGGCTGGCGGCGACCGACGGTTCCACGCCTCCGCGGGCGGTCACCAGTGGAGACCACGACAGTGGCCCGGCATGGAGCCCGGATGGCCGGGCACTTGCCTTCGCGTCGAAGCGCGGCGCCAAGAAGGGCGACACCACCCTCCACGTCCTGCCGGTCGCCGCGCCCGGCGAGACCCGCATGATCGCGACGATGAAGGACGGCATCAGCGAGGCGACGTGGAGCCCGGACGGGCGATGGATCGCGTTCGTCAGCCGTACACCCGACGCGCGCTACGAGGCCGAGGACGAGAGCTGGCAGCCTCCTCGCAAGATCGATCGCTTCTTCAGCAAGCTCGACAACGAGGGCTGGATCTTCGATCGACCCAGCCACGTCTACGTCGTTGCCGGTGACGGCACAGGTGCACCGCGCAACCTGACTCCCGGCGAGTCCCAACACAACTCGATCCACTGGAGGCCCGACAGCAGCGGTTTGGTGCTCAGCGCGCAACGGCACGACACATGGGACACCGACTTCGCCGCGGCGCTGTATTCCGTCCCCCTCGACGGCGAGATCACCGCGCTCACCGGCCTCGATGGGGTGTACGGGTCGCCCTCCGTCTCACCCGACGGATCTCAGGTGGCATTCGCCGGGATCGACGACTCGCAGACCTATCCGCAAAACGTGCATATCGCAGTCGTACCGGCGGAGGGCGGGGACCATCGATGGTTGTCGCGTGACCTTGATCGCACCTTCGAGACGACGGCCGGAGGCACCGCAGTCCTGTGGCTCGACGATTCGACCATTCTCAGCGCAGCCGAAGATCGCGGTGAGACCCATCTGTACACGGTGACGGTCGACGCCTCGGAGCCGACACGGCTGACGTCCGGCCCGATCTCTGTCAACTCGTTCGACGCGGCGGGCGGCACGATCGCCTACGCCGCCGGTGGCGTCGACGCCGTCAGTGACATCTTCGTGCTGCGCGGCGACAGATCGGTCCGCTTGACCTCGTTCGCCGACACCTATCGCGCTCTCGCCAAGCCCAACACCTGGGAGAAGTTCGCGGTGCCGTGCACCGACGGCAGCGGCGAGATCGATGCGTGGGTCATGCGACCGACCGGCTTCGACCCATCGTCGTCCTACCCGGTTCTGGTCGACGTTCACGGTGGCCCGCACACGCAGTACGGCGAGAGCCTGTTCGACGAGGCACAGGTCCAGGCGGCTGCCGGCTTCGTGGTGATCATGAGCAACCCGCGCGGTGGTTCGGGGCGCGAGCAGTCGTGGGGCCAGGCCATCCTCGGGCCGACACACCGCACGGCACCGGGCACGGGTTGGGGAAGCGTCGACGTCGACGACATCCTCGCAGTGCTCGATGCAGCCTTGCAGCGATACCCGTTCTGCGATGGTGATCGGGTCGGCATGATCGGCGGCAGCTACGGAGGCTTCATGGCCACATGGCTGGCCGGACGGCACGGCGAGCGATTCAAGGCGATCTGCAGTGAGCGTGCGGTCAACAACATGCTGACGGAGGAGTTCACCAGCGACATCGCCACAGTGTTCAGGGTCGAGGTCGGCCCGAGCCCCCTCGAGGACCCCGCGGAGTACGTCAACATCTCGCCGATCCGCTTCGTGCGCGACATCGACGTGCCAATGCTGCTGCTGCACAGCGAGCAGGACTTCCGCTGCCCCATCAGCCAGGCCGAAGAGCTGTTCGTGGCGATGCGCCTGCTGGGCAAGGACGTCACCTTCTACCGATTCCCCGGCGAAGGTCACGAGCTGTCACGCAGCGGCTCGCCCGTCCATCGCCGCCAACGGGCCGAGATCGTGCTCGACTTCTTCGCCGATCACCTCAAGCCGAACTGAGACCGCTACCCCGCCTGCATCCAGGCGTCGATCAGCTTTCGGGCTATCGAAATCGACGGTGGGATGGGCGGCATGTCTTCGCGGCGGAACCACTGCGCGTCGACGATCTCGGTGGGATCGATCTCGATCTCGCCTGTTTGCCACGTGGCGGTGAACCCGACCATCAGGCTGTGCGGGAACGGCCATGGCTGGCTACCCCAGTAGCGCACGTCGCCGACCTCGACACCCACTTCTTCGCGGACCTCGCGCACGACAGCGCCCTCCAATGACTCACCTGGCTCGACGAACCCGGCCAGGCAGCTGTACATCGGGCCCTGGAACTGCACGCCGCGGGCCAGCAGGGCCTCGTCGCCGCGGGTCACCAGCGTGATCATCGCCGGAGCGATTCGTGGGAAAGCCAGCAGGCCGCACGCCGGGCAACGCATCGCCCGTTCGCCGCCCTGCTGAACGGTCGTTGTGCCACAACGCCCGCAGAACCGGTGCGTGCGGGCCCACTCGACCAACTGGACAGCGCGCCCGGCAACCAGCCATTCGACCTCGCCGGCACGACCGAAGAACGAGCGGAGATCGATCGCCGCACCGTCCGCCGGATCGTGACCGGCCGGTACATCGATCCCCCAGCAGGCCTGGCCGTCGAGCATCCCGAGGAAGTGTGACGGCCACTCGCCGTCCTCCACGGCATCGGTGACCCAGACGGACGAACCGACGACGTGGAAGTAGCGGTGTGTCGCCGCAGTCGGCGGCACCGAGTGCGATGGGATGAAGATCGACATGGCGATCACCGTAGGTGCGCTCGCGAGCGAACATCGAATGCCGACGCAATTCGGCGATAGAAGACTTCTCATGCGCAGGATGCTTCTCTGCATCGCGGTGTTGGCCACCGCCTGTCGTCCCGGAGACCCTCCGGCGCCATCCCCGCCGGCAGCGCTCGTCACGAACGCGACGATGGTCTCCGTCGTCGACGGCGACACGATCGACGTCAGCATCGACGGCCACCGAGAACGTGTACGCCTGATCGGCATCGATACGCCGGAGACCAAGAAACCGCACACGCCGGTGCAGTGCTACGGGCCCGAGGCCACGAAATTCACCAAGTCGCTGCTCGCAACCGGCACCCCCCTGCACCTCGAGCGTGACGTGGTGGCCCGCGACGACTACGGCCGCATGTTGGCGTACGTCTACCTGGCAGCCGACGGCGTGTTCGTCAACATGTCGATCATCCGGCACGGATACGCGCGCGTGCTCACTATCCGGCCGAACTCGGCGCACGCCGCGGAATTCGTCGCGGCGGCGGGCGAGGCCGACGCCGAGAACATCGGTCTGTGGGCCAAGTGTTCGGGATAGCCTCCGCTGCTGATGGCCACACTCGCCGAACGCCTCGGTCACGACGACGACGCCAAGCTTGTGATCATCTCGTGCGACGACCTCGGGTCCTGCCACAGCGCCAACGTTGCCGTGTACGAGGCGCTACGCGAGGGCGTGGCCACCTGTGCCTCCATCATGGTGCCGGCCCCGTGGGCACGTGACGCTGCCCTTCGGTACCTGCCCACCGACGACATCGGGGTGCACCTGACGCTGAACTGCGAGTACGAGGCGTATCGATTCGGGCCCATCACGCATGCACCGTCCTTGCTCAGTGGCGAGGCCGGGTTCCCCCGCCACATCGCCGACCTGTGGGAGCACGCCGACACCGAGGAGGTGCTCCGCGAATGCCGTGCGCAGATAGAGCGGGCGATCGCGTGGGGCATCGACGTGACGCACCTCACGCCACACCTCACGGCCATCACGTTGCGCCCCGAGTTCTTCGACGTGTACCTCGAACTGGCGGTCGAGTTCCGCCTGCCGGTGCGACTGCCATCGACAATCAGCGCAGATCAGGCAGGCTTCCCCTTCCGCCACCTCGCCGACGAGGAGGGTGTTGTCTTCCCTGATCACTTCGACCACGACTGGCGCGCGGGCAGCCGCGATCGCGTGTACGGCGAGGTTCGATCACTACAGCCCGGCGTCACCGAGATCCATGTGCAGCCCGCCATCGACACCCTCGAGGCCCGCGCTCTCACTGATGCAGCCGAGGGTTGGATCGACGACTACGAGCTCGTCACCAAGGACACCCAGCTGCAGCAGCTGCTCGCCGACAGCGGTGCCGTGTTGATCGGCTACCGACAGCTCAGGGACGCGATGCGAGCCGGCTGATCGCCGCACCCGCCTCGCCATTGCGCAACACATCGAACAACGCTGCGGTCGAGCCCGTCGACTTCAACCTGCCCTGCATGAACGCAACGGTCGGGTCGAGCGAGCCATCGGTCGCAGCGATCGAGACAACAGCGTCGGCATCGTCGGGACCCTCGACGGCCTCGTCCTTCTTGCCATAGGCGACCCGGTACTGGATGCTCACGGCGACACCGGTGCCCGGATGCCGGCGAACATGTCGGTCTCGAGCTCGCCCGGCGCCGGCGTGCCGACCAACGAGCGGGCCAGGATCCATTCCTCCCAGGGATACACGTCGGCCAACTCCTCGTCGGTCAGACCGAACCACCACGGTTCCTTCGGATCGACTTGGGTGGCATGGGCCCGCAACGCCCCGCTGCGCGCCCACATGAACTGACCAACGTCGAGTCGGGTGGTGATGCGATCGTCGTGGCCGGGTCGGTCGAGCCACTCCTGGTCGTAGGGCGATTCGCCGCGCAGGTCGATCATCGCCTGATGGATCGCCGTCAGCCGGGCCTTGGCCCATACCGTGTAATAGAGCTTCTGGGGTTGATACGGCTCGCCCAGTTCGGGATACCACGCCGGGTCGCCGGCGCGTCCCCACGCCAACACCGAGATGTCGTGGACCTTGACATGGTCAGGATGCGGGTAGCCGCTGTGGTCGTCGCCGTACGTGATGATGACGTCGGCGCGTTGAGCGCGGATGACAGCGACCAACCGGCCGACCGCATCGTCGACGGGTGCCTGGTTGAACGACTCTGGATGGTTGTTCGGATCGGTGTCGACCATCCCGGAGTCGCGGTAGCCGAGCATCACCACCTCGTCGAAGCCGATGATCTCGGCGGAGCGAGCCAGCTCGTCGGGTCGCAGCTCGGCGAGCCGCACCTTCTCCTCCTCCGGGCTCAATCCATGGAACGGCTGCCCCGGTTCGCGTAGGGCCGGGTTCTGCAGGTCGCCTTCCTCACCACCGGTGCAGCACACCAGAACCGTGTGCACCCCCTGGGCCTTGTACATCGCCAACGTCGGCGCGCCCTTCGACGCTTCGTCGTCGGGATGGGCGTGCACGGTGAGCAAACAGAGCCGTTCCTTCATCGACGTGAACGCTATCGAGCGCGGCTGCAACGTAGGCTCCATCGTCGTGCGCCGCCTTGTCGTCCTACCGATTTTCCTCGCCGCGGTGGCCGTCATGGCCTCCGGCTGCCGTCACGACGGCCGCGAAATGCGCCCGGCTCTGCCCAGCCAGAACGGCAGTGTCAGCACCACAGCGGCGCCAACCGTTCCCGATACCGAGAACGATTTCTTCGACACCGTCGCCGCCGAGGCGGCTGCGCCGGGTGGGCCCATCGAGCCGTCGACCACAGGCGTCGGACCGGTCACGATCGCACCCCTCGTACCGGCGCTCACCATCACCGCCCCGTGGCGCGATGGTGGCCCGATCGACTCGCGTTACACGTGCAAGGGGCTCAACGTCTCGCCGGCCCTGAGCTGGAGCAAGGCACCGCCGGGTACACACGAGATCGCGATCACATTGATCGACCAGGATGCTTCGTTCGACCACTGGACGATGGCTCGGATCGGCGCGGACGTCACCAGCCTCGCCGAGAGCACACCGCCCGAGGGTGCCGTTGCCGCGCTCAACGGATCCGGTGCCGCCGGCTACACCGGCCCGTGCCCCCCGACAGGTACTACGCACACGTATCGAATCACCGTCCATTACCTCGATCAAGGACTTCTGCTGTCGAGTGGAGGTAGTGCCACCGCAATGCGATCAGCCATCGACGCCGCAACCATTGCGACCGCTCAAGTGACAGGCACCTTCACCGGCAGTTGAGCCGGCGACGCCATCGGCGCGATCAGATCACTGCGGTTCACCGTCAGCTCATAGAACGACGGTCGTTCAGTGTGCTGACAGTGACGACTTTGGACCGTCAGGAGCTGATGGCCAGTTCGTCGAGATAGCCGGCGAACTTCTCGAGAGCGGCGGCGCGGCGCGTGGGGATGTGCTCGAACGGCGGGTCCGATGGCCGGTAGCCCTTCAACACCTGACGGGCGATGGTCACCTTGTGGACCTCGTCGGGGCCGTCGTAGATGCGAGCGGCGCGCGCCGCGCGATACATCGACTCGAGGGGCAGATCCGTCGTGTAGCCGAGCGAGCCGTGTATCTGAATGGCCCGATCGATCACGTTGTACATGACACGCGCACCCCAGAACTTGATCACCGCGATCTCGACGCGGGCGTCGCTGTAGTGCTTGCCGGCGGCGTGCAACTGATCCATCCGCCATGCCGCTTGCAAGGTCAGGAGCCGGGCGGCGTGCATCTCGGCGTAGCTCTCGGCGATCCAGTCCTGCACCATCTGCTTCTCGGCCAGGAGCGATCCGTGCGTGTAGCGAGTGAGGGCCCGCTCGCAGAGCATGTCGAAGGCCCGCCTGCTCTGACCCAGCCAGCGCATCGCGTGATGGATGCGCCCCGGTCCGAGTCGCTTCTGGGCCAGGGCAAACCCTTGCCCGATTCCGGCCTCGCCCCCGACAACGTTCTCGAAGGGCACGTGTACGTCTTCGTAGAGGATCTCGGCGTGGCCACCCGGCTCGCCGGTGCGGTGATCGGGCTCCCCCATCGTCGGCACATCGCGCAGGATGTTGACGCCCGGCGTGTTGGTCGGCACGATGATCATCGAATAGTTCTGGTACGGCTTCTCGTAGTC
>JBDTYA010000182.1:0-5921 GCA_040005915.1 Ilumatobacteraceae bacterium | reverse complement strand
TTCTGATCAACGCCGCATTGGCGTGCGCCGCGAAGCCCTCGTGGTTGCTCATCGCCACGATGGTCGGTGTCATCCGCGCCCGCGCCACGGCATCGGCGCGGGCGACCGCGGTTCGCTTCAGGAAGGCGTCGGCAGTGATCCCACTGGACACGTGGGCGAACCCGCCGGTCGGCAGGCTGGCCGGGCAACCGATCACGAAATTGCCTGCGCTGAACAGCGTGTCCTGCCCGATGAGGATCTCGCCGGCGTTCACCAACCTGCCCACCAGTTCGGCCTCGTCACCCGAGTCGACCGCCACCTGCAGGTGCTCGGGTGCATAGCGGTTGGCCACCTCTGCCGCCCCGGCGAGGTCGTTGACGATCACACAACCGCCGTTGATCCCGAGGGCGGCGCGCGCGGCGTCGGCCCGGGCGTCGGGCAGACCGGCCAATTGTCGTTGGAGCTCGGTCTCGACCGCGTCGCGAAGACGTGTCGACGGCGTCACCAGCAGCACCGATGAGTCGGTGCCGTGCTCGGCCTCGTTCAACAGGTCGGCCGCCAGATAACGCGGGTCGGCGGAGTCGTCGGCGATCACCAGGCTCTCGGTCGGCCCGAGGATCATCATCGTCGCCACCCCGTAGCGCTGCATCTCCACCTGCGCGCAGGCCACCGGCGGGCTGCCGGGACCGACGATCTTTCGCACCTGGGGGATCGACTGCGTGCCGAAGCCCAAGGCGGCGACGCCGGCCGGGCCGTTGACGCGAAAGACGTTGTCGATCCCGAGCTTGCGGCACACCACCAACACGGCAGGGTCGATCTCCGCGCTGCCCGGCATCGGCGGCACCACCAGGGCGATCTCGGGCACGCCGGCAACGGTGGCCGGCACGGCCAGTTGATAGGCGACGCTCGGGTAGCTGGCCTTGCCGCTCGGCACGAACAGGCCCGCCGAGCTGATGGGGGTGATCTTCTCGCCGACCGACAGGCCGGGTTCACTCTCGAAGCTCCAGTCGGTCGTGCGTGACATCACCTGCTCGTTGAACGCACGCAGGTGCACGATGGCGTCGTCGATCGCCTTGTCGACATCGGGCGACACTGCTGCCTCGGCGATCTCGTCGGCGGTCGCTCGGAGCCGGTGGGGCTGCAACGAGACGTGATCGAAGTCGTGCAGTGCTCGGCAGACCGCCTCGTCGCCGTTTGCCCGAACGTCGTCGATGATGCGGCCGATCGCGGCCTTCAGGTCGACGTCGAAGATCGCCTCCAGGCCACGTGCGCACAACGCCCGCCGTGCTTCCTCGTCCATCGCCGACCAGGTCATCGAGCGCAGCACCGACATGACCGACGAGGGTATCGGGTAGGGTTCACTCACGTTCCGCCCGGAAGCCGCCGGCTTCGGCCCCGAGAGACTCAGAGCGTCCCGCCATGCCCGTCACCGTCGTCGTTGGAGCCCAGTGGGGCGATGAGGGCAAAGCCAAGGTCATCGACCTGTTGGCCAGTGAACACACGCACGTCGTGCGCTATCAGGGCGGCCACAACGCGGGCCACACCGTGGTCGTCGGTACCGAGCGTTACGCCTTGCAGCTGGTCCCGTCGGGCGTCCTGTACCCGCACGTCGTACCGGTGATCGGCAACGGTGTCGTGGTCGACATGCCCACGTTGTTCAACGAGATCGACACGCTCGAGGCGCGTGGCGTCAGTTGCGCCAAGCTGAAGGTCAGCACTCAGGCGCATCTCATCTTCCCGTGGCACCAGGCTCTCGATGCGCTGTACGAAGCCGGCCGCGGCGACGCCCGGATCGGGACGACGCTGAAGGGCATCGGCCCGGCATACGCCGACAAGGCCCGTCGCGAAGGCGTGCGCGCCGGTGAGGTGCTCGACGCCGCGGCGTTCGCGACCGCGGTGAAGGATCGGGCGGTCAGCCACAACGCAGAGATCGTTGCCCTTGGCGGCGAGCCGCTCGACGTCGACGCGCTCGTCGAACGCTTCGCGACGCTCGCCCGGCGCCTGGCGCCGTACGTCGTCGACACCGTTCAGCTGTTGCACGATGCTCTCGACGCCGACGAACATCTGCTGCTCGAAGGCGCGCAGGCCACGTTCCTCGACCTCGACCACGGCACCTACCCCTACGTCACGTCGTCGAACCCGACCGCAGGCGGCGCCTGTGTCGGCAGCGGCATCGGGCCGCTCTACCTTTCTCGCATCGTCGGTATCACGAAGGCCTACACGACGCGGGTCGGCAGTGGTCCGTTTCCCACCGAACTGCTCGACGAGGTCGGAGACAAGCTCGTCGACATCGGTCACGAGTTCGGTACGGTCACGGGGCGTCGCCGTCGAACCGGCTGGCTCGACTGCGTGATGCTGCGCAAGGCGGTACGGATCAACTCGCTCACCGAGGTTGCCCTGACCAAGCTCGATGTGCTCGACACGTTCGACGAGATCAAGGTCTGCACCGAGTACGACGCCGAGGGTCGACCGATCTATGCCGTGCTGGACGGATGGTTGTGCGACATCTCGGCGGTCCGCAGTCGTAGCGACCTGCCGCCGAAGGCTGCCGAGTTCGTCTCCCTCGTCGAGGCCGAGGTCGGCGTTCCGGTGCGAATCGTCGGCACCGGCCCGGCGCGCGACGCCGTGCTGGAGTGGCAGTGATCGAGCGGTACTCGCTGCCCGAGATGGCTGCGGTGTTCGCCGACACGCGTCGCTTCGGTCGGTACCTCGAGATCGAACTGCTGGCCACCGAGGCGCAGGCGGCGCTCGGGATCGTTCCTGCCGACGACGCCACGACGTGTCGTGCCAATGCCCCGGCGACCGACGCCGCCTTCGTGCAGGCCGTCGGTGATCGCGAGGCAATCACCGATCACGACATCGCCGCATTCGTCGACGTGGTGCAGGGAGCCATCGGCCAACCGGCCGGCGCCTGGATCCACTACGGCCTGACCTCCAGCGACATCGTCGACACCGCCTGGTGCTGGGCTCTGCGCGATGCCGCCGACCTGCTCATCGAGGCGAGCGGTGCACTGTTGTCAACGGTCGTCGAGCTCGCTCGCGCACATCGCGGCACGGTGATGATCGGGCGCACACATGGCATCCACGCCGAGCCGACCACGTTCGGGGCCAAGGTTGCGTTGTGGGCGTTGCAGATCGATCGTGATCGCGATCGGCTGCGGGCGGCGCGCGAGGCGATCGCAGTGTGCAAGCTCAGTGGTGCCGTCGGCACGTACTCCAACATCGATCCGTCGGTCGAGTCGTTCGTCGGCCGGGCGCTCGGGCTCGTACCGGTGCCGGCGACTCAGGTGATTGCCCGCGATCGTCATGCCGAGTACCTCTGGGCATGCGCTGCCGTCGGCACGACGATGGAGATGATCGCCGTCGAACTTCGCCATCTCCAACGAACCGAGGTCGGTGAGGTGCAGGAGGGTTTCAAGCCCGGTCAAAAGGGATCCAGTGCGATGCCGCACAAGCGAAATCCGATCAGTGCCGAAACGATCAGCGGACTGTCGAGAGTCTTGCGCGGCAACCTGCAAGCCGGAATGCAAGACGTTGCACTGTGGCACGAACGGGATATCTCTCACAGCTCTGTCGAGCGAATCATCCTGCCCGACAGCTCGATAATGGCGTATTACGTCATGCGGCGCATGCGGCGGCTGCTGGCCGGGCTGCAGGTCTTCCCTGATCGCATGCGTTCGAACCTCGATGCCAGCTTCGGCTTGGTGTTCAGCCAGCCGGTGTTGCTGGCTTTGGTACGCGGCGGCCTCCAACGCGATGAGGCATACCGAATCGTGCAGGAGAATGCCGCCACCGCATGGCGCGACAAGCGGTCGTTCCGAGAATTGATCGACGTGGATGCACGGGTGACCGTCGGGCCGGAACTGCTCGACGAGGCGTTCGACCTGCATCGATCGCTGTGTCACAGCTCGTTGGTGTTCGACGCGCTCGACTCAGTCGGCACGTGAGATCCCAGCACGCTTCAACACTGCCGCGTCGACACCGATCTCACGCCATGTGGCGTATGAAATGCCTTGTCGGGCGCTGTACGACTTGCCCACCGAGATGAAGCCGTTCTCCAGGGCCGTGATGTCGACCTTGGCGCCGAGGGACGACAATTCGGCCTGAAGATCGCGGCGCTCCTGACGCAGCCGCAACTCATTCATGGAGTCGACGTTGTCCAGTTCCGTGTCGATCGCCGTCAGGCGAGCGGCAATCGATTCACGGGTGCGGCGACGGCCGCGTTTGGGCTTGTTGCTGCGTAGAGCCTCGAGATAGTTACGCACCGCATTGCCCTCGTTGCGGCCCATCGCGAGGGCGGCTTTGTGCTCATCGGTCATCGGCCCTTTGGGCCCTCGTTTTGCCATGCGACGCATCATAGTTTCATAGTTCGGAAACTCAATAGTTACGCTCGGAGCAATGGATGCCGGCAGACTGTTCGATCTCGAGTCACACGGAGCCGATACCTTCGTGGGAATCGGCCCGCAGTACCCGTGGGGCGGTTTATATGGTGGTCAGATCGTTGCGCAGGCGTTACGGGCGGCCGCCAGCACGGTCGACCCCGAACTCGAGGTCCATTCTTTGCGGTCATATTTCATCCGCAGGGGTGACAACACCGAGCCGATCAGGTTCGAAGTCGACCGCATTCGCAACGGGCGTAGTTTCTCCACCCGACGCGTCGTCGCCCGTCAGGCGATCGGGGCCATCCTCAACCTCG
Source organism: Ilumatobacteraceae bacterium (assembly GCA_040005915.1). GTDB lineage: Bacteria > Actinomycetota > Acidimicrobiia > Acidimicrobiales > Ilumatobacteraceae > JAENVT01. The sequence continues at coordinate 1,246 of JBDTYA010000182.1, read as the reverse complement.
AGGCGTCGTTTCAACGCCCGGAGACTTCGATCGACCTGCAGACCGTCTTCATGGAAGTAGGTGTTCCTGGCCCGGATTCTCTGGTCTCCGAGCCATGGACGGCTGCGGCCGACCGACGTTTCGTGCCGACGGATTCGTCGTCATCCACCCAGCCCAGCGCTGGCCGCACGATGGCGTGGATGAGGGTCAACGACCCGCTGGGTGACGATCAGCTGCTTCATCGCTGCTGGCTTGCTTACCTCTCCGACGACCTTCCGACCGACGTGACGCAGGCGGTCACCGGGTTCGAGCACGATCAGCGATACGGCGCCAGCCTCGATCACACGATCTGGTTCCACCGGCCGGTCCGCGCCGACCAGTGGCACCTGCATGACTTCACCTGCCACAGCTTCGTCGGTGGCCGCGGCCTCACGATCGGGCACGTGTTCGCCGCCGATGGGGTGCACGTGGCCACCGTCGCCCAAGAGGTGTTGATGCGCAGTCGCCGCGATGGCCAGACTGGCGCGCATGTCCCTTGACTCACTGGCGCAGCGCGTCAACTCGATCGCCCGGCTCACGGGCACGTTCACGCTTCGCTCGGGTCAGATCGCGAGCGAGTACTTCGACAAGTACCGCTTCGAGGCGGATCCCGTTCTGCTGGCCGACATCGCCGCCGCGCTCGCGCCGCTGCTACCCGACGCCACCGAGGTGCTTGCCGGCCTCGAGTTGGGAGGCGTGCCCATCGCCACTGCGCTGTCGCTGCACACCGGGCTGCCGGTGGCCTTCGTCCGCAAGGAGGCCAAAACGTACGGCACAGCGCAGCTCGCCGAGGGGGCCGACATCGTGGGCAGGCACGTCACCGTCATCGAAGACGTCATCACCACCGGCGGCCAGGTCCTCATCTCGACGCGGCAACTGCGCGATCTCGGGGCCATCGTCGATCATGTCGTGTGCGTCATCGATCGCAGTGCCGACGGCGGCGCAGCCCTTGGCGCCGAGGGCCTCGACATGACGGCCCTGCTGACCCGAACCCAGCTCGACGACGCCGAGGCCACCCTCCCCTGACCCCGTGCTGCCGGGCGGGCGCCGCTCGTCACCATCGGAGACCGCCGGACCTGAGCATCCCTTAGCCCCTCGTGAAGCGTCAGTGACGATACGAGTGACGATACGAGGGTGGCACCCGGATCTCCGCCGCGGCGACCCGGGCCGACCTGCGGAGATCTGCTTCGGCACGAGGCCGCCACCCCGGCTCACGACGTCTCGGCGC
>JBDTYA010000181.1:0-26683 GCA_040005915.1 Ilumatobacteraceae bacterium | reverse complement strand
GAGTGACGATCATCCTCGATGAACAAGCCGATGGAAAGACGGTGTTGACGCTGCGGCAGCTTCACCCAACCGTCGAGCAGCGAGATGCAGGCATCGGCTTCGGTGCTGTCGAGCTCGGGCTGCAGACGTTGCAGAAGCTCGCTCACCATCTCGGGATCGCCTGAAGCCACCACCACCTGAAGGAGCCGCCATGTCTCGCGTCCGCATCCACAACTTCTCGATCTCGCTCGACGGGTTCGGCACCGGTGAGGGGCTGTCCCTCGACGCACCGCTCGGCCACGCCGGCCATCGGCTCCACGAGTGGCTGCTCGCCACTCGGTTCGCCCACCGCGAGATCCTCGGCCAGTCGGGCGGCACCGAGGGTGTCGACGACGCGATGGCCGATCGGCACGGACCCGGCATCGGCGCCGAGATCATGGGCGCGGGCAAGTTCGGCCCTCCGGGCTGGCAGGACGACGTGGAGTGGCGCGGGTGGTGGGGCGACAACCCGCCGTTCCACACGCCGACGTACGTCCTGACCCACCGTCCGCGCCCGTCGCTGGAGATGGAGGGTGGTACGACGTTCCACTTCCTCGACGCCGCGCCAGCGGATGCACTCGAGGTGGCGCGGGACGCAGCCGCCGGTCAGGACGTCCGCATCGGCGGGGGCCCGACCATGATGCGCGCGTTCATCGCCGCCGGTCTCGTCGACCACCTGCACGTCGTGCAGGTGCCGATCCTGCTCGGCCGGGGCGTTCGACTGTGGGACGGCCTCGAGGCGTTGGAGCAGCAGTACGCCGTGGAAGCTGTCTCGACGCCCAGCGGCGTGCTCCACCTCACGTTCACCCGGTGACGAGTGCCACCTCACGGCGGCGGCGCGTTGCGTGGGGCCCGAAGCTTTGTCCTCGCGACGATGGGCGATTCGATCAACTGCGAAACGAGGGTGCGAGCCAGCCAATGCTCGTAGCGGTCATGTGACCAGCCGCGTTCCCCCACGAGTTCGCTGTAGAGCTCCTCGTTGGAGAATGCCCAGAGCAGGTCGGCGGCGGTCGACGCGTCCATCCCGGGGCCGAGCCCGCTGCGGAGGCCGTGGATGAATTCCGCGAAGTGACGGGCGCGGTTGTCGAGGACGTTGCGATACTCCGCGGCGAACTCGGGATCAGCGCGTGCCGCTTGACGGTGGATGGCGATGACGTCGTAGCTGGTTTCCATCTGCTGGCGTATGGAGCCCGCCCACAGCTCGAGGCGCCGGGCGGCGTCGGGCTCGGCAGCCGCCTGTTGCATCATCTCGGGAATCTTCGAATCGCGAAGCATCGCCTGGCGCATGCCTGCGACGATCGAGCGCTTGTTGCCGAACGCGGCATACACGGTCGGGGTTGCAACACCCGCCTCCTGAGCAATGGCGTCGATCGTGGCGCCCGCCCAGCCACGCTCGGCCATGAGATGGCGAGCGGCCGCGACGATTCGGTCTTTTGTCGCCTGGGCCTGCAACTGCCGGTAGCTGGAGGTCTCCCGCTTCGCCACGATTCCAACATACCTCTTGCCTATTCATTATAGTGCTACTATATTGAACACAGTCTGACTACATGAGGAGAAGAATGAACAGGGATCGCTCGTACGCAGCAGTGTGGGGGATCGCCGGCCTGGGATGGTTGGCGAACGGATTGCTGGGTCTCGACGCCGTCAACGGCACGAGCGGCTTCTATGCCACGGAGGTGGCCTGGCTCCCCGTGCATGCCCTCGTTCTCGTCGGACTTCTGGGTCTCCGCCGTACCCCGGCCATCGTCGAGTCGGCGTTGGGCCGCGCCGGCATCCACATCGCCATCGGCGGCCGCGTGGTCTTCCTCGCGGCCGAGATCACAGCCATCGCCGTGGGCTACGACGAGCTGGCTCTGTTGCCGGTAGCGGCCGTATCCACTGGTCTTGGCATGCTCATCGCCGGCGCCGCCGTGGTACGCGCCCGGCGTTGGCAAGGCTGGGCTCGCTGGGCTCCTGTCGCCATGGGCGCATACCCATTCATCTTCATGTTCCCGATCCTGGCGATCACCGGAAAGCGTCCAAACCTGGCGGTGTCACTCTGGGGTCTGACCTACATCGGCATCGCCGCCGCTCTCGCAGCTCAGATGTCACCCGCGCACCGGTCGTTCGACGAGCATGCAGCCGTGACGCGCTCAGGGCCGGCGGCGACGAAGGGACATGGCTGCGGCACTGCCACCTCCGACGACGAGCATGATGACCACCGCGGACCGGCCACTTCCCGAGTCCGAACTCGATGAGACGCGAGACACCGATGCAAGTGCGGTCGTCGGAGCCGTCGAGGACGCTGACGCGGGGTGGAAACGGTGTCCGTCGAAGTCGTGGTTGGACGTGTAGTTGTTCTGGTTGAACGATTGGTCCGGTAGGAAGAACGGCGGCGGCTGCGTCGTCGCGAGGTACTGACCTCCGCACGCGTACACCTGATGGGTGACGGTCGGCCCGCACGGCGATGCGACGACCTTCGGGCCCGGCGTGGTTGCGCCGCGACCACTCGCGGCACTGGCGGCGTCGTCGAGGGGGACGAGCAGGCCTGACCGGCCGCCGCCGCCGAGCCGGGCGAACGCGACCGCGGTGCGCAGGCCGGTCGCAGGGTCGATCCCGCCGATATCACCACCGATATCACCACCTCGGTCGTTGTTCCCCACGGATTCACATGGCGCTACCGGAGGGTGGTCGAGTTCGGGCCGAGGCGGAACTTTGCAACCGGGTAGGTGGCTCGTCCGTGTGTCTTGTGGATGGATGCAATACTGATGACGGAAAGTCGAGCGATGTCGGACGACACGTTTCTGCCCTACGTCTACAACGGGGGAAGCTTCGAGCAGCTCTATCGACGCGAGTACCCGAACCTCGTTGCGGTCGCACGCGCGTTGACCGGCGATCGCCAAGATGGCGAAGACCTCGTTCAGGACACGATGGTGAAGGCGTTCGTGCGGTGGGATCGGGTTCGGCTCTACGAGAAGCCCGGTGGATGGTGCCTCCACGTACTCACTCGCGCCTGCCGCGACCACTGGCGCCGGCGACAGACGCGAGCCCGCTTCATAGCGGGACAGCGGCACGTCGAGCCGTCGACTGCCGGCCCCGACATCGAGTTCGTGGCGTTCTGGCAGGCGGTTCGCCGTCTCCCCCAACGTCCGCGGCTCGTCGTGACTCTCTACTACGCGGGTGACCGTTCGATCGCAGAGGTGGCAGCAATCGTCAAGGTCCCCGAGGGGACCGTCAAGTCCGATCTGGCGAGAGCACGAGTCGTGCTGATGGCTGAAATGGGGCAATGAGATGACGATGAAGCAGGAACCCCGCAGCGAATGGGAAGCCGACCCGGATTCACCCGAGGTGATGGTCTTCGAGCGCCTCGCTCGCAGTGCCGGCGCGTCCCTTCGATCTGACGCCCCGGAACAAGGAATCACGACCGTGATTCGTCAGGGCAACCGACAGAGAAATAGGCGCCTGGCCACAGAGATCGCCGCGGTCACTGCTTTGTTGCTCAGTGGGATCGCCTTGTTCACCCACTTCGAAAGCCCGCGACGCAACGTTGACCTTCCGCCGAACGAAACGCCCCAAACGCCGACATCTGTTTCCTCCGTGGTTCCGGTCCTGTCCAAGGAGGATCCCAAGGTCGCCCAATGGTTCTGGGACTACACCGGAAATCCAGCCGGGCCGACGTCCGGTGATCCGGTCAAGTTCGGGGTGATGATGCCCTCGTACACCTACGGCGCCGACCTGACGAATGCTGCCAAGTACATGAACGAGCACGCGGGCGGCGCCGGTGGACGACCAGTATCGATCGACGTCTGCGCGCAGACCGTTGCTGAATGCGCCGAACGGTTCGCAACCGACCCGGACATCGTCGCCGTCCTCGAAAACCAATGGGGCGGAGAATCCCTCGGAACGGCGCTTGCCGGCCGTAAGCCGCTACACACGACCTACTCCGGTGGTGGAACGACCGGCGTCGGCTACTACCCGACGTATCGGGAAACGGTAACGGCGATGGCATTACAGGCCGCGAGACTGACGGCACCCGGTGGACACGTGATCGTGATCGACGCCGCCCTCGACCAGAAGGATCTTGCGAACGGGACCGCGGCATCCGATGGCCAAACGCCTTCGGTTGCCTTCGCCCTCCCAGACGTCGCCTCAGCGCTTGCAACACGGCACGTCACCCGCGTCAGAGCCCTCGAGACCGAATCGCTTGTCGACACGATCCGCAATGCGAACGGAGCTGACGCGGCGGCGATCGTCCTGGCCCTTCCTCCCATCAGCAGCTACCAGGTATACCCCGACGGTCGACTCGCGTGCGACGACCTGTTCAACGCCCTGGCGGAACTCAGGATTCGACCCGCCGTGATTTCCAGTGGTTGCGAACCGCACGCGGGTTGGTACGAGGTTGACGCGGGCTACAACCTGACATCCCCCGCTCTGCAATCCGGAGCGATCTCCATCACCACCGAGACGCCCGGGCTCGGCGACGTGAAGGGGTCGCCCCAGATTCGACAAGTCCGCGAAGTTGGCGCGTTGTTGGCCGTGATCCGCATCATCAATCAACTCGGTGGCCCGTCGCAGGCAACCCCCGCAGCACTCGATCGGGCCATGCGCGAATTCACTGGGCCTCTGCCCGTCGGAGCCGGGCCTGTCGACTGCGCACCCACCGGCAAGGTTGCCGACCGTGTACAGCCGGGCAGTTGTGTGCGGTTCGTCGACGTCCACCGGTTCGTCGGCGGCAAATGGATCGACGTCGCATCGATCGATCTCGGCGCATGACCGACGAGGTCTCCGGGGAAATGGACCCTTCCAACAGCGACTCCTGGCAGATCTCCGTTCTCCGCACGAAGATTGCCGCCATGAGCACTGCCGGCGGCCCCGTACCGGGTTGCAAGCCGCGGATCATTCTCCTGTGTCATGGATCATTGCGACGTGGTCGACGGTTCCGTCGTGTGGTGGGGGCAGCCATCACCGGCGGGCAGATCACGAAGTCTCGCCAGCGTGGCGCGGCCTGCAACGGATTCGCGCAGACGCCAAATCGTCGGTGAGTTGACAAGCATTCGATCCTTCTCTATATTACCAGTTAGTTATGCAACTACTTGGTGATGAACGACAACAACAACTCGACGCAACGTTCGCCGCGCTGGCCGACCCCACCAGGCGGGCGATCCTCGCCCGTCTGGCCAACGGTCAGGCCTCGGTCACGGAGATCGCCGAACCGTTTGCGATGACGCAGCCGGCGATCTCCAAGCACTTGAAGGTGCTGGAGCGGGCCGGACTGATCTCCCGTGGACGCGACGCCCAACGCCGACCGTGCCGCATCGAGGCCAAACGGCTGGCCGCTGCCAATCGTTGGCTGGAGGACTATCGCAAGTTCTGGGAGGGCTCGTTCGGACGGCTCGACGACCTGCTCGACGAGATGAAGCTCGACGAATCGAAGACGACCGGGGCCACACGCAAACCCGCGACTACCGACAAGCGAAAGCGCAAGCAAGGAGACCTGTGATGTTGAACACCGGAACGCTGAGAATCACGACCCCCACCGACAACGAGATCGTGCTGACCCGCGTCTTCGACGCCCCACGCCACCTCGTGTTCGACGCCCTCACCAAACCCGACTTGCTGAAGCGTTGGTTCGGTCCGCACGGCTGGACGCTGGTCGTGTGTGAGGTCGACTTCAGGGTGGGCGGTGCGTGGCGCTTCGTCCTCGACGGACCGGAGCCGGGGCGTTCGATGGGGATGCGCGGCACGTACCTCGAGATCGAGGACGGCGTCCGCACCGTGCACACCGAAGCCTTCGATGAGTACCCGGGAAACTCGGTGGTGACGACCGTTCTCACCGAGAAGGATGGCAGGACGACGTTGACAGGCACCGTGCGATACGACTCGCAGGAGGTGCGCGACGCGGTCGTGAACTCCGGGATGGAGCACGGCGCGGCCGAGACCTACGACAGGCTGGCCGCGATGCTGCCCTCGCTCGGGTAGCCGTCAACACGGTGGGGCGTCAGGCCGTCAACTCCTCCAGCGGACCGAAGAAGCCGACGACGCGCAGCAGCTTGCCGGCATCGTCGAACTGGGCGACGTCGGTGCCGCTGACCGCGATCGTTCCGTCGGGGCCGGAAAGGTTCCAGCCATAGCGGGCGAAGCCGTGGTGTGCATCCACCGAGGTCGTGCGCACGAAGCGGTGCCCGGCGTAATGAGCGACCACGACATCGGCGAGCGCGCTGATCTCGGAGTGACCGCGACCCTCCAGCGGGGGATCGAGCAGTTCGCCATCGGCAGTCCAGAGTTCGGCGACGATCGCATCGCGGCTCTCGGCATCGGCGAGTGCGTACGCCTCGAGATGGCGGTCGATGGCTTCCGTGATCCGATCGGGGGTGAGGGTGGTGATGGGGGTGGTACCGGTGTTGGTCATGGGTGCCACCTTGCGCCGGTTCAGTAGCAGTGGCGATTACCCGTCGAGTCATGGTCAAGGCGATTCCGTTACCTCACACGTCATGGTGCGCGACCGCGATCGTTCGTACAGTGAGCCGCATGGCGAGACCACCGGTGGGGGTACTGCTGCGCGACTGGCGCACGAGACGCAGGCGCAGCCAGATGGATCTGGCGCTCGACGTCGGCGTCTCGACGCGGCACCTCAGCTTCGTCGAGACCGGACGTTCGCGGCCCAGCGTCGAGATGGTGCTGGCCCTCGCCCAGCACCTCGAAGTACCACTCCGCGAGCGCAACGGACTGTTGCTGGCCGCCGGATACGCGCCCCGGTTCTCGCAGATGTCCCTCGACGATCCGGCGATGGAGAACGTGCGTACGTCTGTGCAGCGAATGCTCGATGCCCACGATCCATACCCGGGGGCGGTGATCGACCGTCAGTGGAACGTGGCGATGGTCAACCGCGCCGGGTCGATGTTGGCCCAAGGCATCCCCCAACACGTGCTCGGTCCGCCGCTGAACGTGTATCGCCTGTGCCTGCACCCCGAAGGACTGGCCCGCCGAACGGCCAACTTCGCCGACTGGGCGGCATACCTGCTCGAGCAGCTGCGGCGGTCGATCGTGCTCACCGGCGACCCTGCCCTCGTGGACCTGCTCGACGAGGTGTCGAACTATCCCAACGTCGTACAGATCGCGCCTCTGGTCAACAGCTCGCCTCGCGAGGATCTCCAGATCCTCGTGCCGTTCCGACTGTCCACACCGCTCGGCGAGCTCTCGCTCTTCACGACGCTGACGACCTTCGGCACCCCGCTCGACGTCACGATCGACGAGTTGGCGATCGAATTGTTCTTTCCCGCCGACAAGCACAGCGACGAGATGCTGCACACCCTCGCAGCGATGCGCGACGGCTGATCACCAGGCCCGATCGGTTCGTACACAGTTCTCGATGGACAACGTGAGCGAACCCAGGGCCCGGATTCGGCTGGCGGGATACCATCGCCTGAGCCCGTCGGCGCGTGAACACGTCGTGGGAACCGTGAACGAGCGACGCAATGACTGCCAGCGCGACGACAACTCCCACCCATGTGTCCCGCACTCCTATCGGCGCGTCGGTGATGGCGATGGGTGCCGGCGTGGTCTGGAGCTTCGGGGCCGTCACGGCACGCGTGGCCAAGCACACCGACGCGTTCCAGTACCTGCTGTGGAGGTCGGTCGGCGTCGTGGTCGTCGTCGAGCTGATGGCGCTCGTTCGGCACCAGCCGATGTCGCTGCCCAAGGCGTACACGTCCGGCAAGTGGATGTTGTGGGCCGACTTCGGCCTGCTGTTGGCCTCGTTCATGTTCGTCTACGCCGTCAAGACGACCACGGCCGCCAACGCATCCTTCCTCGGTTCGGTCACGCCGCTCGCGGCTGTGCTGCTCGCCCGATTCGTGCTCGGCGAACGCTTGTCGCGAGTGACGCTCGGCGCGATCCTGGTGGCATTGGTCGGTCTGGTGGTCACCGTGTTCGGCGATCTGCACGCCGGAAACATGGTCGGCAACATCGCCGCGCTCATCGCATCCGTAGGGTTCGCGATCTACACCATCAGCGTGCGCTCCAACCCGCGCACAGACTGGTCACCCGTACTGTCGGGCTACGCCACAGCGATGATCGTGCTGTGCTCGGTGATCACCCTTGCCGAGGGCAAGACTCTGTTCCCACCGGCGAAAGACATGACGCTGGCGTTGCTGCACGGTGCGATTCTCATCGTGGTCGGCACGAAGCTGTTCAATCGCGGCTCGATGCTCGTCCCGGCCGTGCCGATGACGGTGTTCGCCCAGACCGAGATGGTGTTCGTTCCGCTGTGGGTGTTCCTCGTGCTCGGCGAGGCGCCGAAGGCCGCGACCGTGGTGGGCGGGGTGATCATTTTCGCCGCAGTCGTCGGCAAGGCGGTCTTGGACATCGAGCCAGGCGCGGTCCAACCTGTCCAGGAGTGCTAGCCCAACGGCCGCGATCGGCAGATCGGCGCCAACCGGCGGCAGCGGCTTCGGCGCAGACGACGACCGCCACCCCGCTTCGCTCGATTCACGGAGCCGTGAACGCGCTAGAAAGTGACGATGCGCTCGAACCAGCATGTCATCGATGGCCTGGGCGGGGAGATCGAGCTGGTCGAGCTGACCAAGACGTACGACCGGGCACCAGTCCTGAAGGGGATCAACCTCCACATCGAGCGCGGCGAGTTCTTCTCGCTGCTCGGCCCCAGCGGCTGCGGCAAGACGACGACGCTTCGGCTGATCGGCGGTTTCGAGTCGGCCGACAGTGGCGAAGTGCGGATCGACGGTGTCGACATGGTCGACGTCGCTCCCGAGAACCGGCCGGTCAACACCGTCTTCCAGAGCTATGCGTTGTTCCCGCACCTCAGCGTCGCCGACAACGTGGGTTTCGGCCTGCGGTTCCAGAAGGCTTCGAAGTCCGAGATCACGACACGCGTCGGCGATGCGTTGGAGTTGGTACGGCTGGAGAGCTACGGCAAGCGCAAGGCTCACCAGCTCTCCGGCGGTCAGCAGCAACGGGTCGCGCTGGCCCGTGCGCTCGTGTTGCGGCCGAAGGTCCTGCTGCTCGACGAGCCGCTGGGTGCTCTCGATGCAAAGCTGCGCAAGACGTTGCAGGTCGAGCTGCGCGCTTTGCACCAAGACGTCGGCATCACCTTCGTGTACGTCACCCACGACCAAGAAGAGGCGCTGACGATGAGCGACCGGCTGGCGGTGATGAACGACGGTGAGATCGAGCAGATCGGCACGCCGAAAGACACGTACGAGGAGCCGGCCAGCGCGTACGTCGCCGACTTCCTGGGCGTCGCCAACCTGCTGCCGGCGATGGTCAACAAGCCCGGCAGTGTTGTGGTCAACGGCGCCGAGCACACCGCCGACACCAGTGGCATCACCGGTCGATGCACGGTCGTGATCCGGCCCGAGCGCGTGCTGCTGTCGCCGCTCGGCGGAGGCCAGATCGAGGCCGTGCCGGCGGTAGTCGAGCAGCGCATCTACGTCGGGGCCGTCACCCAGGTGCTACTGCGGCTGGGCGAGCACAAGCTCCAGGCACTGGTCACCAACGATGGCTCGCCACTGTGTGGCGCAGAGGGTGAGACGGTCGACGCCTACCTGCCTCCCAACGCGATCCGCGTGCTCGCCGGCTGACCGACCGCGGCATCAGCGTCAGCGCATAGAACGACAGTCATTCAGTGAGCTGGCAGTGAGCTGGATCGTGTTGCCTCAGCCGACAGCGGCGAGGCTGCCGAGCTGAGCGTCGTCGCCGCCGCCCTGACGAGCGCGCATCCGTCGCATCACCAGTGCCGCCAGGGCGACGGCGCCGAGCGTGAACACGAGCATGATCGTCGCGAGTGCATTGAGGGCAGGCGTGGCCGTGGCCCGGCCACCCGAGTAGATCTTCATCGGCACCGTCTCACTTGCCGCGCCGGTCGACAGGAACGACGAGATCACGAAGTCGTCGATCGAGCCGGCGAACACCACCATGACACTGGCGAAGATCGCCGGCCCGAGCAGCGGCAACAACACCAACCGCATCGCCTGCAGGCGATTGGCGCCGAGGTCGCGCGCCGCCTCCTCGTATTGCGGGCCTATGGCCGCCAACCGACCGCGGACGATCACCACCACATAGGAGATGCTGAAGGTGATGTGTCCGAGCAACTGCGTGGTGAAGCCGCGCGGCACGCCTGTGTAGACCTGGGTGAAGACGAGGAACAAGGCGACACCCATCACGATCTCGGGTGTCACCAACGGAAACAGCATGAGCGCGTTCGAGCCCTTCGACCAGCGACCCCTCCAGCGCTGCAGCCCGATGGCCATCGTCACGCCGATCGGTGTCGTGAACACCATGCTGAGGAATGCCAGCTTCAACGTGTTCTTCAGCGGTTGCCGCAAGGTGTCGTCGTGCCACACCGACTGCGCGGCATCGGTGAAGTACCAACGCCACGACGGTGACTGGAACGACGAGCGGCTCTTGCCGGAGTTGAACGAGATGCGGATCGCCACGAGCACAGGGACGAGCGACCACAACACGTACAGCCACGTGAGCGTGGCCAACCCGAGTGGGTGCCGGCCCGGACGGTTGCGTTTCATGACGCCACCGACTTCTGCGCCCGCACGGTGACCACGAGGTAGTACGTCATCAACACCAGCAGCATGGCCGACAGGATCAGCACCAGCGACGCGCCGGACTGCGGCTGGCTGGTCCCCAACAAATAGAACTGGATCTGGTTGCCGATCATCGCGGTCCGCGGCGCGCCGCTGGAGAGGAACGTGTTGGTGTAGTAGTCGCCGAACATCGGCAGCACAGTGATGACGGAGGCGGCCATCAGCCCCGGCACCGACAGCGGCAGCGTGACGCGCCGGAAGACACGAACCGGCGACGCACCGAGGTCGCGGCCTGCCTCGATCAGACGTTTGTCGAGGCGCTCGAGCGCGGCGTACAGCGGCAGGATGAAGAACGGGAGGTAGCCGTAGGCGAGGCCGATGATGATCGTCGTCGAGTCACCGTCGAGCCAGTTGCGATGGCCGCCGAGTTGCAGCCAGCCGAGCACCCGGTTGAAGTAACCGTCGACCTGCAGCAAGTTGACCCACGCCAGCATCCGCATCAGGTAGCTGATCCAGAACGGCAGCACGAGCGCCGCCAACAACACGCCACGCCAACGACTGGCGTGACGGGCGACGTAGTAGGCGACGGGATAGCCGACGAGGCAGCACAGCGCCAACGCTCCACCGACGTACGCGAGCGTGCGGACGACGACGCCGCCGAGGTCGCCACCGAAGATCCGGTCGAGCACCTTTCCGATGGCCGTGAACTTCCACTGCAACGGGCTCCACGCCGGATCGGCGGTGCGCAGGATCGGGTCGACGCGACCGAAGGCCACTGCCGCAACCGCATAGAACGGAACGACGAACAGGGCCAGCAGCCAGGCGACGCCCGGCAGGCTCAGCAAGCCCCAGAATCCATTGCGATGGCCGCCGGGGGCGGCGCCCGCAGCATTGGCCACGGCTCAGCCGCCCGCGGTGAACTTCGACCAGGCGTCTTCCCACAGCGTCTCGACGTCGGGTGTCAGCTGCAGGTATCGATACCCTGCGCCGATCTGCTCGCTCGACAGCACGCAGCTGCGCAGGTTCTCGGGCACCAACTCCTGATCGATCAGGTACTGGCCGTCGACCCCGTCGATGGCCGGCTGATACCCGACGAACTGGAAGTTGGTGAGGGAGGTGGTCTTGTCGAGCAGGTAGTCGATGAACAGGTGGGCGAGCACCGGGTTCTTGGCCTTCGACATCACGCACATCACGTCGTTGTTGATGACCGCCGGCGACGGCAGCCAATACCCGAGCACGTCCGGCGGCGTGCCCTCCGGCAGGTACTGCAGGCCGGTCAACATGTCGCCGGTCCACGTCTGGGCGACGGTCGTCGCACCCTCGGGGATCGTGTGATAGCCCTCGATCTCGACCTTGATGTTCATCAAATCGGTCAGTTTGCCGAGGTCGTCGCCGGCCTGCTTGATCACAGCAGGATCGGTGGTGTTGACGTCGGTCAAACCCTTGCGCATCATCGCCATGGCCAGGCCCTCGCGCACATCGTCGAGGACCGAGGCGACACCCTTCCACTGCGGATCCCACAACGTGTCCCACGAGACGCTTGCCGGGTCGACCCTGTCGGCACGGAAACCGATGCCCGTGCCGAACACCGTGTAGGGAACCGTGTAGACCGCGCCCTTGTCGTAGTACGGATCCCGCAACGAGGCGACGATGTTGCCGATGTTGCTGATGTAGCTCTTGTTGAGCGGCTGGATCAGGCCGGAGTCGACGAGCTTGTAGAGCGTCGACGTGCCCGCGCTCTTGTGCAGGTCGACGTCGACCGCGCCCGAGGCCAGCTTGCTGACGGCTTCGTCGTCGGTGGTGAACTTGGTGATATCGACCTTGACCCCGTACTTCGCCTCGAACGCCGAGACGACATCGGGGCTGACGTACGCGTCGTAGTCGAGGATGCGCAACGGGCCGGCCTCGGGCTTGAGGCCGTCCTTGATACCGCTGGTCTTCTTGCCACCGGAGCTGCTGCCGGCGGAGCCACACGCCTGCAACAGCGGCAAGCCGACCGCCAATGCGAGTCCGAGGCGAGCCGATCCTCCGATGGCCTGTCGACGGCTGAATCGGCTTTCCATGTTCCTCCCCAGGTTGCGAACGACGTCACGCTAGTCGGTCATATGTGACCGGTACGTGGCCAGGAAATCGACGATCAGGAGATCTTGCGGGGCAAGCACTCCGTGGTCGAAGTATCGCGACGACACGCCGCGCTGCACGCGCTCGGACACGTCGTAGTCCTGCTTGCCGACGAGTTCGCTGAACTCGACGATCTCGCTGGGATCGAATCCCGCGGCGGCGATGGTGTCGGCAGCGAACAGATACTCCATCACGACCGTCGTCTGGTGTGCACTGGTCGGCCACATGGACGACACGATCACACTGGTTCCGGTGACGTCGATGAACATGTTGGGGAACACGGTCGCGCCGTAGTACGACTCGGCTTCGTCCACGGGCATGTGCGGGAGGACGGGCAGGTTCGAGCGACCGGTGAGGCTGAAGCTGTTGCCGCGCAGCGTCACCCCGCCATCGGAACGCAGCGGGTCGACGACCGAACCTGTCTTGTACACCGGCACGATGTCGACCAGTTCGGGATGGACCCACGAGCAGTGCAGGCACTCCTGGTAGTTCTCGACAAGGATCTTCCAGTTCGCGGCGACGTCGGTCGACGTCGTGACCGCGGTTCGCAGCTCGCCGAGATGGAGGTGCTCGAACAACGCGACCGAGTCGAGCCCGACAGCGAACGAATCGACAAGCGGCACCGGGTCGGCAGACAGGTTGACGAACACGAAGCCGTGCCACACCTCGCACGCCACGCTCCACAGCGACAACGAGTCGCGGTCGACCTCGTCGTTCGCGAGGTGCGGCGTTCCGATCAGGCGTCCGTCGAGCGCGTAGGTCCAGGCGTGGTACGGGCACGTGATGCCGGCCTTCGAGCCGGGCCCGCTCTGCTCGCAGAGCCGCGCGCCGCGATGCCGGCACACGTTGGCGTGAGCGTGCAGGGCGCCCTCGCGATCCTTGACCACGAGCACGCTCTCGCCGGCCACGTCGGCGACGAAACGATCGCCGGGCGCGAGCCTGTCGTCTCGGCAGATGTAGAACCAGGACTTGTGGAAGATCCGCTCGCGTTCGCGGGCGTACACCTCGTCGGAGCAGTACTCGTGCCCTGTGAGAGTGGGGGTCAGCTGGCTGGACGACGTCATCGGAGCACTCAGCTGTAGCCACCGGCGGCGTACTCGTGGGAGTGGCCGTCGGTGGTCGACGTGACGAGGGCTGCGAATCGCTCGACGTTGACACAGAAGCGGTCGACGTCGACATCGGTGTGCATCGGCGAGATCGTCCATTGCTCGCTCTTGCCCCACGGCGCCATGAACACGCCGCCGTTGTGTTGCACGAGGAAGTGCAGGTGGCTGAGCCCGGTGTCCATCGCCAGGAACTCGCGGCAGTTGCGTGCGGGTGCCGGGTTGAACACCAACGAGCCCTTGAACCGGAAGGCGTAGCCGTAGGCCGGCACGCCGTACTGCTGCAGCGTCTGCATCGACCGGTCGAACATCGCCTGCGAACGAACGCCTGCCTGGCGGTAGGCGTCGTCGGTGAGCACCTCGGTCAGCATTGCTCGCGCCGCGGCCATGGTCATTGGGTTGCCGTTGAACGTGCCGACCTGGTCGTACCGACCGTCGCTGATCGCCGACATCACTTCGTGCGTGCCGCCGATGGCGCCGCAAGGAAGGCCGCCCCCCAACGCCTTGGCGAGGCAGACGATGTCGGGGGTGACGCCGTACATCGCGGTGGCGCCGCCGGGGTGGACTGCGAGACCGGTCTTCACCTCGTCGAACGTCAGCAACACGCCGTACCGACGGGTGAGCTCACGGACGCCCTCGAGGTAGCCGGGCTGTGGAGGGATGATGCCGGCGTTCATCATCATCGGCTCCATGATCATGCCGGCGATCGAGCCCTGGTTGTCCTGCAGCACTCGCTCGAGCGCGTCGAGGTCGTTGAACGGTACGAGGTGCACGAGGTCGGCCATCGCCTGTGGGATCCCGGCGGAGGCGACTCGATGCGGCTCGTCGGCAGGCCCGAGCATGTCGAGGCTGCGCCATTGCGAGACCATCACCGAGTCGTGGTGGCCGTGGTACGAGCCCTCGATCTTGATGATCTCGTCGCGGCCCGTGATGGCGCGCATGAGGTGGATCGCATCCATCGTCGCTTCCGTACCGGAGTTGTTGAACCGCCACACCGGCAGACCGAACCGTCGGGACAGCTCGGTGGCGACGACGATCGAGTCGTCGGTCGGCTGGGCGAAGTGAGTGCCCTGGGTGACGCGTCGCTGAACCGCTTCGACGATGGCCGGGTTGGCATGGCCGGCGACCATCACGCCGTAGCCGCCGTGCAGGTCGACGTACTCGGTGCCGTCGACGTCCCACACCCGCGAGCCCTGCCCGTGGCTGACCCACACTGCGGCCGGCCGCGAGATCATCCAGTTCGACGTCGCCCCGCCGGCCAGCACCTGGGCGGCCGACTCACTGCGGGACAGCGACTGCGGCATCCTTTCCAGGAACCGCCGTTCCTCGTCATCGATCAGCGAATCGATGGTCACGGTCTTGGTTTCGATGACGGCCACTTCGGCCTCTCCTTGTTCGTGCTGACTGCGGTCAGTCGGTGCTCACTGACTGATGAGTCAGCGATACTGACTGACGAGTCTACTCGATCGAACCGGACCTCGTGAACTCCGGTTCGCCACAGTGGTTTCGACAGCCCCGACGATTGCGGCCATACTGTGGTCGATGACCACAGAGAGTGCTTTTGTGGCTGTGGTGGAGCGCATGCGACGTGACACCGCCGACCGCAACCCGGCTTCACGTGCCCAGCACGAACGTGCCCGTGCGGTCCTTCCTGGTGGGAACACCCGCACGATCCTGCACCACGCTCCCTTTCCCCTCACCTTCGTCAGTGGCGATGCGGGCACGCTGACCGACGCCGACGGGCACACGTACGTCGACCTGGTTGGCGACTACACCGCCGGGCTGCTGGGCCACAGCGAGAAGCGGGTGCACGCCGCAGTGGCCGAAGCGCTGGGCAACAACACCAGCGTCGGCGGCGTCCACCCGGCAGAGATCCGGTTCGCCGAACTGGTGTGCAACCGCTTCGGGCATCAGCGGGTGAGGTTCACCAACTCGGGAACCGAGGCGAACCTGATGGCCATCACCCTCTCGCGGATCGTCACCGGTCGCTCGATGATCATGGTGATGTACGGCGGCTACCACGGCGGCGTCTTCTACTACTCGCACGGCAACGCGCCATGGAACGCGCCGTTCCCAACCATCGTCGCCCCGTACAACGACCTCGCCGGTTGCGAGGAACTGATCGAGGAATACGGGCCGGATCTTGCGGCCGTCATCGTCGAGCCGATGCTTGGTTCGGGGTGCGTGCCGGCCGACGCCCGCTTCCTCAGCGGGCTGGCCAACGCAACGCAGCAGGCCGGGGCGATCTTGATCACCGACGAGGTGATGACATCCCGTCACGGGCCCCGCGGGCTGGCCGACCTGCTCGGCGTTCGGCCCGACATCGCCACGTTCGGAAAGTACTTCGCCGGCGGGTTCTCGATCGGGGCGTTCGCCGGCCGCGCCGAACTGCTCGACCGCTTCGACGCGACGAGGCCTGACTCCATCCCTCACGCCGGCACGTTCAACAACAACATCGCGACGATGTCGGCGGGGTGCGTCGTGATGTCGGAGATCTTCACCTCGGATGCCGCGATCACCCTCACGGCGCGTGGCGAGGATCTGCGCGCCCGGATCGACGACGTGCTACATCAACACAAGTTGCCGCTGAGCATCACCGGCTTCGGATCGATGAACGCGGTGCATGCGCTCGAGCGCCGGCCACAGAACGGCACCGACCTCCTCGATCGCGACCCTGTCCTCCAGGAGGCGCTGTTCCTCGCCCTGCTGCAGCGTGGCGTGTACACCGCACCGCGCGGCAGTCTCAACCTCGGTCTCGCGGTGACTGAATGGGATATCGATCACTACCTGAACGCGCTCGACGAATCATTGGGAGAACTGTCGGACGTCCTGTAGGCGAGGTCGGCTGCCGGCCGTCCTTCGTCGAGGGCCCGTTGCTCGTATCGCGTGACCGGCCGCCACGGCGGACGCGGGATCGGTCCACCGTAGAGCGCCCCGTGGGCGTCGCAGACGTGCCGCATCTGCGCGGCGTAGCCGGCGTCGTCGGTGGCGAGATGAATCGAGCCGCCATCGCGCAACAGGCGGACCATCTCGTCGACCACCTCCGGACGAATCAGCCGTCGACCGCGCTGCCGTCGCTTCGGCCACGGGTCGGGGAAGAACACCCGTATCGCAGCGATCGATCCGGCGGGGATGCGACGCACGAAGTCGAGGACGTCGCCCTCGACGACGCGTACGTTGCGCAGGCCACGTGCTTCGACGGCTACGAGCACCGCTGCGATCCCGGGGGTGTGCACATCGATGCCCACGACGGTCTCGTGCGGACGCGTCTCGGCCAGTTCGATCAGAGCCTCGCCGCCTCCGAAACCGATGTCGAGGACGACGTTGCCGGCTCCGCCGGAGGCCCCTGCGCCGAAGATCTCGACGAACGACAGCGCGTCACCGTCGACGGTGATCCCCCACCGCTCCATCGAGCGTTCGTAGGCCGCCAAACGCGGCGCGGAAAGTCCGCGGCGACGCGGCTTGAACGACCGCTGCGGGGGATGCTGCAAGCCAGCGGGAATCGACACGGGACGATGATGGTAACCCCCGCGAACGTGCAAGGCTGAAGGACATGGCGTGGCTGGTCACCGAAGGACGGGTGCTCGCCTCGTGCGAATCCGTGACGCAGCGACGCGCCAAGGGTCGCGGGCTGTTGGGCCGCGACCGCGTCGAGGGGGCACTGGTGTTGAAGGGCTGCCGGTGGGTGCACACTCTCGGCATGCGCTTCGCCCTCGACGTCGCCTACGTCGACGACGACGGCATCGTCGTCAAGACCGTTCACATGCGGCGGCATCGCGTCGGGGCGCCCGTGTGGCGCGCCCGAACGGTGATCGAAGCACAGGAAGGCGCGTTCGGCCGGTGGGGCCTGCGCGTCGGCGATGTCGTGGAGATCCGCGAATGACCGGCACGTTGGTCCTCGTGGCCACACCCATCGGCAACCTCGGCGATCTGTCGCCCCGAGCAGTCACCACATTGCAGACCTCGGCCCTGATCCTGTGCGAGGACACCCGCCATTCGGGCAAGTTGCTCTCGCACGCCGGCATCAGCGGTGTGCGGTTGGCCATCTGCAACGAGCACACCGAAACCGAGAGAAGCCGGGAGGTGTTGTCGTTGCTCGACGCCGGCGAGACCGTGACGCTGATCACCGACGCCGGCACGCCGGGAATCTCCGACCCAGGCTCACGGCTGACACGGGTCGTGCTCGACGCCGGTCACATGGTCTCGGCAGTGCCCGGACCCGCAGCATTCGTGATGGCGCTCGTCATCAGCGGATTCGACACGACGCGCTTCGTGTTCGAGGGATTCTTGCCGAGGTCCGGCCGCGAGCGCACCCTCCGGCTGGCCGCCATCGCCACGGAGATGCGCACGACCGTGATGTACGAGGCCCCTCATCGCGTCGAGCGAACCATCGCCGATCTCGGCATCGCCTGCGGCGGTCAGCGCGCCGTCGCCGTGGCGCGCGAGTTGACGAAGATCTACGAAGCGGTGTGGCGCGGATCGCTGGACGCCGCGGTGCTGCAACTCGGTGCGACGGCACCTCGCGGCGAGTACGTGATCGTGTTGGAAGGCGCCCCGCCGCGTGGCGAGGTCAGCGACGACGAGATCCGTTCCGCGCTCCATCTCGCCCTCGCCGGTCACAGCCGCAAGGACGCGGTGGAAGCTGTCGTCGACCAACTCGATGTCCCCAAGCGCCGCGTCTACGACCTTGCCCTGGCGGAGGGTCGTCATGTCTGAAGCAATGCTCGACGCCGCCTCGCAGTATCTGTCGACGGGGCCCAGTGCGGCGTTCTTTGACCTCGATCGCACCCTCATCAGTGGATCGAGCGCGTTCGTGCTGGGGGTTGCCGCATGGCGTGCCGGGCTGGTCCCCCCGGGTCAGTTCGGCAAGGACGCGATGGGTGCGATCGCGTTCCGGTTCACGGGCGCGAGCGACGACACGTCCAACGGCGTCCGCGATCGCATCCTCGGCGCAGTGAAGGGCGTTCGGGTCGACGATCTCGTCGCCCTCAATGCAGACATCGTGCCGAGACTGCTCGCCAAGGTCCGGCCCGAGGCGCAGGCCCTGGTCGACCGTCATCGCCACGCCGGCCGGGCGACCTACATCGTCTCGGCCTCGCCCGTGGAGCTCGTCGAGCCGTTGGCCAAGGCACTGGGCATGACTGCCGGCATCGGCACGATCAGCGCGGTGTCGGACGGCGTGTACACAGGCGAGCTGGCCGGGCCGTTCTGCTACGGCCCCGGCAAGGTCGAGGCCATCGCCGACCTGGCCAGGTGGGAGAACCTCGACCTCGCCCAATGCTACGCGTACAGCGATTCAGCCAGCGATCTGCCGATGCTCGACGCTGTCGGCCACCCTGTCGCCGTCAACCCCGATGCCAAGCTCGAGCGCATCGCTCACCAAAACGGTTGGCCGATCGTCGTGTTCAGCAAGCGGACGAAGGTCGTGGTCAGGCGAACCACGCAGGCCCTCGGCACCGCTGGCGTCGCCGCTGCGGGATTCGCGGCCGGCACTCGCTACGCCGGCCGTTACGCGCGCGGCCGCGTCTTCGGCTTCCGCCGCTGAGCCGCGCCGGAAGTCGGTTGCCCCGACCTCCGGCATCCGGCGTATCCTTGTCGGCGTGACACCGACTCGAACCCGTCGAATGCGCACCGGCTCCTAACTCAGCCGTCGATCGCCATTCCTCGAAAGGATCCAGTCGTGAGCAACTACTTCCTCACCACCCCCATCTACTACGTCACCGCCAAGCCGCATCTCGGTCACGCCTACACCACCATCGTCGGCGACGCCCTTGCGCGCTGGCACCGCCTTCTCGGCGACGACGTGCACTTCCTGACCGGCACCGACGAGCACGGCCAGAAGGTGCAGCAGGCCGCGGAGGCCGCCGGGCAATCACCACAGGACTTCACCGACTCGATCGCCCCGCTCTACCAGCAGGCGTGGCAGCAACTGAACATCTCCAACGACGACTTCATCCGCACCACGGAGGAGCGTCACAAGATCGGGGTCGCCGAGTTGCTGCAGCGTTGCTACGACGCCGGCGACATCGAGCTCGGGATCTACAAGGGCAAGTACTGCATCGCCTGCGAGGAGTACTACACCGACGACGAGCTCGACCCCGGAGACCTGTGCCGCATCCATCACACGCCGGTCGAGAACGTCGAGGAGGAGAACTACTTCTTCAAACTCAGCCGTTTCCAGGATCGGTTGTTGGATTGGTATGCCGCGCACCCGGGCGCGATCGTGCCCGAGTTCCGCGGCAACGAGGCACTCGGACTGATCCGCGGCGGCCTGCGCGACTTCTCCGTCAGCCGCACCAGCATCACATGGGGCATTCCGCTGCCATGGGACGCCGCGCACGTGGCCTATGTCTGGTTCGACGCGTTGGCCAACTACCTCACCGCTGTCGGCTTCGGCACGGACAGCGATCGGTTCGACCGCTGGTGGCCGGCACATCACCTGATCGGCAAGGACATCAGCCGCCACCACTGCGTCTACTGGCCGGCGATGCTGATGAGTGCAGGCATCGAGCCGCCAGCCGGCTGGGCTGTCGGCGGGTGGCTGTTGGTGGGTGGCGAGAAGATGAGCAAGACCACCGGCAACGTCGTCAACCCGCTCGATCTCGTGGCCGATGTCGGTGTCGACGGCTTCCGCTACTACATCCTCGCCGACACGCCCTACGGAAACGACGGCGACTTCACGTACGAAGGCCTCATCGGCAGGTACAACGCCGATCTCGCCAACAACTTCGGCAACCTACTGGCCCGCGTGGCGACGGTCGTCGGCAAGAAGTGCGACGGGATCGGGCCGGCCCCTCGAGCCGATTCGCCGTTGGCTGCCGCGGCCGCAACGGCATACGAGGCCACCGCGGCGGCATGGGCGGAGTCCGCACCGAGTCGTGCCCTCGACGCGACTTGGGGCCTGATCCGCGCCACCAACTCGCACCTCGAGGCCAACGAGCCGTGGAAGGCCGAGCCCGGGGCCCATCTCGATGCCGTGATGGGCGACGCCCTGGAGGCATTGCGGATCGTGGCCATCCTCGCTTCGCCCGCTGTGCCCGACACCAGCCAGGTCGTGTGGGAAAGACTCGGCCTGCCCGGACGCGTCGAGGATCAGCGCCTGCCGGCGGCCGCCGCGTGGGGTGGCTATCCCGGCGGCCTCACGGTGACCAAGGGCGAATCGTTGTTCCCCCGCAGAACGGTGTGATGATCCGGTGAGCTACACAGACAGCCACTGCCATCTCTTCGACACGCGCGGCGTGGCCGTCGACGACGTAATCGCCGCGGCGCGCGCCGCCGGGGTCACGACGATGATCAACGTCGGCTGCGACGCGGCGACGACCGCCGAAGCCATCGCCGTCGCCGCGACGCACGCCGACATCTTCGCGACCGCCGGCTTGCATCCGCACGAGGCGAAGCACGGCGTCAGCACAATCCTCCCGTACCTCGATGATCCCAACGTGGTCGCCATCGGCGAGTGCGGCCTCGATTACTACTACTCGCATTCCCCGCGGGAGGAGCAGCGCGAGGCATTCGCCGCGCAGATCCAACTGGCCCATGAACGCTCGCTGCCGCTCGTCATCCACACCCGCGATGCGTGGGACGAGACCTTCGACATCCTCGATGCGGAAGGCACGCCGGAACGGACGGTCTTCCACTGCTTCACCGGTGGGCCCGACGAAGCACGCCGGTGTCTGGACCTTGGCGCGTTTCTGTCGTTCAGCGGCATCGTGACGTTCAAAACGGCGGCCGAACTGCACGACGCGGCACGACTCTGCCCCATCGACCGAATGCTCGCCGAGACAGACAGTCCCTACTTGGCACCGGTCCCACACAGGGGCCGAACGAACCAGCCGGCCTTCGTCAGTCATGTCGTGCAGGCACTGGCCGATCTGCGAAGCGACACGTTGGACGAGGTGCGCGCCGCTACGGTGGCCAACGCATGCCTTGCGTTCCCGGGTATTCATCCGTAGCCTTTTCCACGTCCCACGGACGGGAACCCCAACAATGAACCCATACGACCGACGCCGCCTCGCACTTGCGTCCATCTTCACGGTGGCGGCGCTTCCGGCGTTGTGGATCATCAACCGCGACGATGCCGGCTCCGCAGCTCCGGCCATCGGCGCCGCCGGAGTCCCGCAGGTCGGCGCCAACCATGCGCCCTCGACGTCGGCCTACTCGCCCAACCCGCCGATCTTCCTCAACGGCCCCGTCAACGGCGCCGACCCGGCGGTCGTCGACATCATCATCTCCCCGGGACCGAGCGCGACCGAGGCCAAGGGCAACGCCAGCTTCCGGCGCTACGCCGATCCCAGCAAGCACCCATGCACGACCGCGCTGGCACCGTGGGGCTCGACCCTCACGGTCACCAACACCGACAACGGCCAGACCACCACCTGCCTCAACGCCATCAGCACCCCCCTTCCAGAAGGTGTCGACATCGTGCTGCACACAGACCTGTTCACGTTGATCAGTGATCTCGCCGACGCGCCGGTACCGGTGCGCATCAGCTGGTAAGGCGTGCACTCACGTCACGACATTGGGGCGCTGTTGACCGAGCACGGGCTGGCACCGCGGCGCGATCTCGGCCAGAACTTCGTCGTTGATGCGAACACCGTCCGCAAGATCGCCCGTCTCGCCGATGTCGGCCCGGATGATCACGTCGTCGAGATCGGCGCCGGGCTCGGCTCGTTGACGATGGCACTGGCAGAGACCGGTGCATCGATCACGGCGATCGAGGTCGACCGGGGCGTCGCCGGCGTGCTTCGCGATGTCGTCGCCGACCTCGCCAATGTCACCGTCGTCGAGGCGGATGCGCTGCGGATCGACTGGACGTCGACGTTGGCAGCCGCTCGTCGGTGGGTACTCGTCGCCAACCTGCCGTACAACGTCGCCACGCCGCTGGTGTGCGACCTGCTGGACTTCGTCCCCGCCGTCGAACGGATGCTGGTGATGGTGCAACGCGAAGTCGCCGAGCGGCTGTGCGCGCCGGCCGGCTCCGAGGCATACGGCGCGGTCAGTGTGAAGGTCGCGTACTGGGCGACGGCGCGCATCGCCGGCACGGTGCCCGCCAGTGTCTTCCTGCCGAGGCCGAAGGTCGAGTCCGCGCTGGCCGACATCCGCCGGCTGCCCGCCCCGGCTGTCGACGTGGCGCCGGAGCCGCTGTTCCAACTGGTGCGCACCGCATTCGGCCAACGACGCAAGATGTTGCGGCGGTCGCTTGCCGCTGTCGTCGCAGCCGACGTGTTCGAGATGGCGGGCATCAATGCGCAACGGCGACCGGAAGAGCTCGACGTCGTCGAATGGGGTGCCTTGACGAGGGCCTGGCTGGCCCCGACATGAGCACCGTCGTTCTCGAAGCACCCGCCAAGCTGACGTTGAGCCTTCGGATCACGGGAGTTCGCGACGACGGCTACCACCTGATCGATGCCGAGATGGTCACGCTGCAATGGCACGACACGTTGAGCATCGATACGGGTTCGACCGGGCTGACCGCCGAGGGACCGTATGCCAAGGGCATGCCGCTGGATGCGTCGAACCTCGTCGCCAAGGCACTGCGACATGTCGGCCGCACAGCAGCGGTCCACATCCGCAAAGAGCTGCCGTACGGAGGCGGCCTCGGCGGCGGGTCGGCCGACGCTGCTGCGGTGTTGCGGTGGGCCGGCTACGACGACGTTGCAGGCGCTGCCGCGTTGGGTGCCGACGTCGCCTTCTGCCTCGTCGGCGGCAAGGCTCGTGTGCGCGGCATCGGCGAGATCGTCGAGCCGCTGCCGTTCGAGGCGATCGACATCACGCTCGTCATTCCGCCCATCGCCGTGAGCTCACCCTTCGTGTACGGCATGTGGGACGACATGGGTGGCCCGCGCGGCGACGGCCTCAACGACCTCGAGCCCGCGGCAGTGCATGCCTTCACCGCGATGGGTCGTTGGCGCGATCGAATCCGCGAAGCCGCCGGCGTCGCCCCGACCTTGGCAGGCAGTGGCGCGACGTGGTTCCTGCGCGGTCATCACGATCTCGGCGCCGCGCTCCCCGAGGCCGTCGTGGTGCGCACGGGAACCTGTCCGTAGAGACCGAACGGTCGCTGTCGCTAGACCCGGTTCGGCGAATAGACGGCAGTCAGGAAGTTGTTCTGGACCGTCGTCGCGCCGGAGCCGGCGATCTGCTGGCAGACCTGGAAGAACGTCGTGTCGCCCGCGGCCACCTCGAAACCGCGGCTCTGCGACAGCGCTGTGATGGCGGCGCCGCCGACGTACTGGACGCCCATCGTGCCGATCGTCGGCGTGGTCCCGATCTCGCAGTTGACGGAGTTCCCGGAAGGGATCAGCAGCTTCGCCGTGCCGTCGACGACCACGAAGCCGGCAATCGGTGCCGTCACGACGATGCTGGTGATCGTGACCGCTGTGCCCGTTGCCAGCGTGGCGTCGGCACCTTCGGCGTACTCGACGCCACCATCGGGCGTCGGGTCGCCGACCGGCTCGAAGTACCCGACCAGATCGACGATCACGTCGACGTTGCCGAGGTTGTTGAAGGCCGAGAACGTACCGGCCGACGACAACTTGACGTCGGCCTTGCCCGGCGCCGCCGGCTGGCCGGCGATCCAGTTGTTGGTCGAGGCGATCGGTCGCGCCACATCGCTGGGCCAGACGGTGAGGAAGCTGGCCTCAGTGCCATGCACCACCGTGACGTTCGCGGACACGGCCGTCGCGGTCGCTGGGATCGTGCAGTTGCCGTTGGTCCCCAGCACCGAGAACACGGCCACCTCCTGCGCCCCGATTGGCACAGACCGCGGCCCGACGTTGGTGTCGGGCCGGGTGTCGAGCAGCCGGCACGGCGTGATCGGGACGAAGCTCGACGCATCGCCACTGCTCGCGGCGTTGGCGACGAACATTCCGCCGGCCGACAACGTCACCGCCACGGCAGCACCGATCGCTGCCCAACGTGAACGGCCAAGACGTGATCGATCCGGCATGATTCTCCCCCAGTCGGGCCGGAAGGAACGTCACCGGCCGTTGGCGAAGTACCCGAATTGCGCCACACTCATACCTGCAGCAATCGCCGCGGGAGTCGAACTGCTAGTGGGTCACTTACCGCGTTGGCGCTGATGACGGGTACGGCGAAGCATCTTCTTGTGCTTCTTCTTGCGCATTCTCTTGCGGCGTTTCTTGATCAGGGAACCCATAGCTCGTGAGACGCTACCGGTTGACGACCTCGTACCCAACGCGTCCTTGCCCGAAGAGGCCGGACAGCGGTGAGTTCCACCTGAAGCTCGACATCTGGAACCTGCTGTCCTAGAGCGGGCCGGCCGCCTTCGTGATCCACCCCTGCCGGTCCATCGTCCAGCGGCAGTCGATGCCGATCTCCCCCGGCGATGTCACCGGCTTGTCGACCTCCTCGGCGAAGGTGTAGCCGAGCCTCTGCGGCACTGCTCGACTGGCAATGTTGGCCTTGTCGTGGTGGATCTCGACCCTGTCGATGTGCGCGACCGTGAACGCCGCAGTGGTCAGGGCCGCCGCTGCCTCGGTCGCAAGGCCTCGGCGGATGTGGTCCACGTGGACCCAGTAACCGATCTCCAGTGCGGCTGGACCGCGCCGGCGATGCAGCCCGGCAGAGCCGACGACTTCACCGTCGAGCCACATTCCGATCACGACATCGCCACCACGGTCCCACTCCGCGTGCCATTGGTCGATCAGCGCGAGCCGGTCCTGCATGCCCAGCGGTTCCGTCGCGATCCACGGCATCCACGGACGGAGATGATCGAGGTTCTCGGTGATGGCCGCAGAAAGCTCGTCGGCATCGGCCGCGACCCAACGACGCAATATCAGGCGGGGCGCCGGGGCGTTCTCGGGAAGTCGCTCCACGACCACCATTGTCGCGTGCAGCGGTTCGCTGCGATTCAGCGGCCGGCCAGGGCGGCGACGACCGGGGCGAAACCCTCGGCATCGCGGATGACGTAATGGCTGATGCCGACGTCGTCGCGCAGCCGATGGATCTTGTCGATCACCTGCTCGACCGTTCCGATCAAGGCGAACGGTGTCTCGTCGATCACCTCGCGAGACGTGTCGAATCGCTCGGCCGCGGAGTCGGCGTGGCCGCCCGCGTCCGCGCCGAGGTACACCGACTGCACCAAGGCCGAACGCTCGATGTCGCCGACCCGGTCGCCCGCGGCCTCGGCCAACCAACGTGAACGTTTCCTGAGCTCCTCCACCGCAAAGCCGCCGGCCGACAACTGTCCATCGTCGTCTTCGGTCAATCCGGTGAACTGGAAGATGTCGGCGTAGCACCCGGCGACACCGACGAGGCGCTTGCCGTGACCGCCGATCAGGAACGGCACGCGTTCCTGCAGCGGGCGGATCCCGAGGTCGGCGATGGTCAACTTGTGGTGGTCACCGTCGATCTCGGCCTTGCCGGTGTCGAGCAGGGCTCGCAGCGCGACGACCGATTCCTCGAAGCGCCCGACACGCTCGGCCGGTCGACGCAACAGCACCCCGATCGAGTCGTGCTCGTCCTGCGCGTATCCGGTGCCGAGCCCGAGGACGAGTCGCCCGCCCGTCAACCGGTCGACCGTCGCCGCGGTCCGCGCCAGCATCGCTGGATGATGGAACTCGTTGTTGATCACCAGTGGACCGATCCGCAGGCGACTCGTCGCCTCGGCGGCGATCATCAACGGGATGAAGGGGTCGACGCTGCCGATGTGGTCGAACGAGTAGTACTCGTCGTAGCCCAGTTGCTCGGCCTGCCGCGCTGCCGCGACCAGGCCATCGCGGTCGTTCAGCGAGCGGCCCTGCAGCGCAAATCGAAACGGCTTGACCATGCCCGAACCCTATTCGGCGCGCCTGCAGGGTTGAATCCCCGATAGTGGCCGCGGTGCCCTCCCGCTAGCCTCTGGCCACGACCTTCCGGGGTCGTTCAATGGTAGGACATCGGTTT
>JBDTYA010000180.1:0-6152 GCA_040005915.1 Ilumatobacteraceae bacterium | reverse complement strand
CGCCGTCGTCGGCGAGGCCGACGGCGCCGCTGCCCCTGCCGCAGAGCCCGCCGTACCGGCGGCGCCTGTCGAGGCCGAGGCCCCCGCCCCGCCGCCGTCGTTGCCTCCGAAGGCCCCGGCCGACCCCGCATCGGCGCCTGAGCCCGAGCCGGCTCCCGCCGGCTCGACCGAGCATGTCCCGGCCGTCGCCGACGCGCCGCCCGCCGCCGACGCGCCGCCCGCCGCCGCGGAAGCGCCCCCGGCTCCTGCCCCGGCAGCGGCCCCCGCTCCGGCGACCCCGGCAGAAGGTGCGGTCGAACCTTCCGACAATCGCCTCTTGTCGCCGGTCGTGCGGCGATTGGTCGCCGAGCACAACATCGACGTCGATCTCGTCAAAGGCACGGGGCCCGGTGGGCGCATCACTCGCGACGACGTGCTCGATCACATCGACAAGATCGCAACGCAACCGCAAGCCACCGCGCCGGCACCCACCGCGACGCCGTCTGCGGCACCCGCACCCGCACCCTCGACCGCTGCATCGCCGCCCCCCGCACTCCCGGCGCCGCCTGCAGCGCCGCACGTCACGCCGGGCGAGCGCGACTCCACGGTGAAGCTGTCGAAGATCCGCAAGCTCACCGGCAGCCACATGGTGATGAGCAAAGGTGTCAGCCCGCACGCGTTCAGCGTCGTCGAAGTCGACTTTGCCAACGTCGACATCACGCGCAACAAGGTCAAGTCCGAGTGGAAGGCGGCCGAAGGATTCGGTTTGACGTACCTGCCCTTCATCACCCGCGCAGTGGTCGAGGCGCTCGAGGAGTTCCCCCATCTCAACGCCAGTGTCTCCGACGACGATCTGGTCGTGCACAACTTCATCGACATCGGCATCGCCGTCGACCTCGACTATCAAGGCCTGCTCGTGCCGGTCGTTCGTGCAGCAGAGACCAAGCGGCTGCGGGCGATTGCGCAGGAGATCAACGACCTCGCCGCACGGGCGCGCAGCCGCCATTTGAGCCCCGATGAGATCAGTGGCGGCACGTTCACGATCTCCAACAACGGCTCGGCCGGCAGCGTGCTGACCATGCCCATCATCAACCAGCCACAGGTCGCGATCCTGTCGACCGATGCCATCACCCGCAAGCCGGTCGTGGTTCACGCGGCCGACGGTGGCGAGGGGATCGCGATCCATCCGGTGGGGAACCTGGCGATGGCATGGGACCACCGTGCGTTCGACGGTGCATATGCGGCAGGGTTCCTCGTCAAGATCAAGAACGCGCTGGAAACGCGCGACTGGACTGCCGAGCTGTGACATGACACTGCGGGTTCGCTGGCTCGGCAGGGTTCCCTACCGTGAGGCGCTCGCGGTTCAACAGGCGTTGTTCACGTCTGGCACCGAGGATCACCTGCTGCTGCTCGAGCACCCGCACGTGTTCACGCACGGGCCGCGCGCCGACCTCACCATCAACGTTCTCGTCGACCCGGCGTCCGTCGGCGCCGAGCTGGTACCGGTGAAGCGCGGCGGCGACGTGACGTACCACGGCCCGGGGCAGCTGGTCGGATACCCGATCGTCAACGTGTCGAACTCCATCGGCGCCGCCGACCACGTGTGTGCGATTCAGCGGGTCATCGTCGCCAGCCTCACCGAGATCGGCGTCGCTGACGTCGGTTGCCTCGACGAGTACCCCGGTGTGTGGGTCGGCGCCAGTGGTCCCGATCCACGCAAGATCTGTGCGATCGGTGTGCGGTTGGCCGGGGGACGAACCATGCACGGCTTCGCGCTCAACGTCGCCCCCGACATGAAGTACATGCGCGACTACATCGTGCCCTGCGGAATCTCCGACAGGCCGGTCACGTCGCTTGCCGAGGAAGGTTTCGACATCTCGCTCGAAGACGTGGTCACCGTCGTCGCCCGGCACGCCGCAGCGGTGTGGGCCGATGGTTCCACCGAGCGACAGGATGTGGCTTGGAAACACCGACCCGGCGACCTGTCGCCGTTCTCGCGTGGCGAAGGCCCCGGCGCCGTGGTGCGACGCCTCGCTCAGGTCGGCGTCGCCGACGGCCTGTCGATCTCGACGCGCAAGCCTGAGTGGCTGCGGCCCAAAGTGGTGCACGGGCCCGAAGTGATCTCGCTGAAGAGGACGGTGCGCGATCTCGGGTTGGTCACGGTGTGCGAAGAGGCCGGCTGCCCCAACCTCAGCGACTGCTGGGCCGACGGCACGGCGACGTTCATGGTGCTCGGCGATCGGTGCACGCGGGCCTGTGGCTTCTGCCTGGTCGACACGCGCAAGCCGCTTGGTCCGGCCGACGACGAGCCGGCTCGCGTTGCTGAGGCCGTCGCGCGCATGGGGCTCGCCCATGCGGTGCTGACGATGGTTGCTCGCGACGATCTCGCCGACGGCGGCATGGCGCACGTGGCCCGTTGTGTCGAGGCGGTTCGCTCTCGCTGCCCCGGGACTCGCATCGAGACGTTGATCTCCGATGCCAAGGGCGATGCCGAATCGCTGAACCTGCTCTTCGGCGCTCGACCCGACGTCTTGAACCACAACATCGAGACGGTCGCCCGCCTGCAGCGTGCGGTGCGTCCTTCTGCCGGATACGCGCGCAGCCTCTCGGTGCTGGCCAGCGCCAAGGCTGCCGGCCTGACGACGAAGTCGGGCTTGATCGCCGGCATGGGCGAGTCCACCGAGGAGATCGCCGGATGTCTGGCAGACCTCGCCGGAGTCGGCGTCGACATCGTCACGATCGGTCAGTACCTACGACCCACGACCCATCACCTGCCGGTAGCCCGGTGGGTCGAGCCGGCGGAGTTCGTCGAGTGGAAGCGGATCGGCGAACTGCTGGGCATCGGCCACGTCGAGTCGAGCCCGTTGACGCGCAGCAGCTACCACGCCCGGCAGGCCGCCGACGCGGTTTCGGCCGACGACTCCGTGTCACTGTCGTTCGCCTGAGCAAGAATGCAACCATGAGCGCCGTTTCGCCCACAGCCACCTACCTCGACCGCATCGACCGTGCCCGTGTGCGGATGCGCCAGGCCGACATCGATGTGCTGCTGGTCTCGGTCGGCAGGGACCTCCCGTACCTCACCGGGTACGAGGCGATGCCGCTCGAGCGACTGACGATGTTGGTCGTCCCGAAGGACGGCGATGCCACGCTGGTCGTGCCGCGGATGGAAGCGCCGCGTGTCGTCGATCTGCCGGAGGTCTTCACACTGTTGCCGTGGGACGAGACCGACGACCCCATCGCCATCGTCGCCGGCCTCGTCGGACGGCCGAAGATCGCGGCTGTCGGCGACACCATGTGGGCCCGCTTCCTCGTCGACCTTCTGAAGCACTGGCCGACGGCGACCACGCGATTCGTGCGCTCCACCGAGGTGATGAACTCGTTGCGGATGCGCAAGGACGCTGCCGAGATCGCTGCGCTCGCAGCTGCTGGCGCCGCTGTCGATCGGATCGCGGCCGAGCTGCAGGCCGGCCGGATCCCGCTCGCAGGTCGCACCGAGGCCGACGTCAGCGCCGACCTCGGTCGCCGGATCGTCGCCGAAGGGCATCAGCGCGTCAACTTCGCGATCGTCGCCGCAGCAGAGAACGCCGCGTCTCCGCATCACCACGCCAGCGAGCGAGTCATCGCAGACGGCGAGATCGTGCTGTGCGATTTCGGCGGCACGATGAACGGGTATTGCAGCGACATCACCCGATGTGTCTTCCTGGGCGAGCCGCCGGCGGAGGTCGCCGAGGCGTACGCGGTGCTGTTCGAAGCGCAGCGTGCGGCCGTGCTGGCCGGCACGGTCGGCACCCCGTGCGAAGACGTCGACCGGGTCGCTCGGCGGATCATCACCGACGCCGGTTACGGCGAGCTCTTCATGCACCGCACCGGTCATGGAATCGGCATGGAGGAGCACGAGGATCCGTACATGGTCGAGGGCAACGAACTGCTGCTCGAGGCAGGCCATGCCTTCAGCGTCGAGCCGGGGATCTACCTGCCCGGCCGTTGGGGCATGCGCCTCGAAGACATCGTCGTCGCCACCGACGACGGACCGCTGGCGGTCAACGCCGCCGAGCACGGCCTCGTCAGCGTCGAGGCCTGACCGTCCGCCGGTCGCCGTGAACTCGGCGGCACGCCGATCCGGGTGACGCGGGCGACGCGGGCGACGTCTGCGCGCCGAGTGCGACGCCGGGTTCTGCGCGAGCGCTCAAAGGCGCGGAGCGTCTGTGCGCTCACGCAGAGGCGCCCGCGCAGCGACCATTCGGGTTGCAGCGGAGCGTTTGACGGCGGGCGCCCCGTATAGGGGCCGGAGGCGTCAATCAGCTCGTCGTGAACAGCGTCTCGTCGATCGCCGGCGCGTACTGGGTCAGGTTGATCGAGGTAGCGCCGTCGTCGAGCCGTGCCAGCGGACCATTGGCGAGGGTGCAGAAGACCGAGGTGCCACCCGGTAGGGGAACGTCGACGCACGTCGCCATCTGGCCGGCGATCTGTTCGGTGTGCTCGACGGGCGCGCCGATGCGCGCAACGGCGCTGCGCCGCAGGCGTTTTGCTGCGTCGATGCCGTAGAAGTCGGGGGTGATCTGGACGTCGCTGATCCGGGCCGGGTCGATGGTCGACGAGCACGGGTCGGTCTTGTTGAGGAAGCAGGTCTGCGATGCGCGGTTGTCGGTCAGGAAACGCACCTCGCCGACGGTGACCGAGCGGCGACCCATGGTGATGGCGACGCTGGCCTGTCGAGTGGTATTGCCGAACTTCGTCAAGACGCTGTAGTCCGCCGTGTACGTACCGTCGTTCGCCACGTCGAGTTGCGTCAGCACCTTGTCGATCGCCGGATCGCCGGTGGTCGAACCTGCTGGGAACGGCTCGGTGGTGACCGACGGTCGCGGACCCGTGAAGCACCCGCTGAGCAGCAGCAATGAGACGACGATGGCCGGGGGGTGTCGCATCGACACGAATGTACGGTATGGCGACAAAAATGACGAACCCTCACGGCCGGGACGGTGGCCATGAGGGTTCGTGTTGGAGCTCTCCGGTGGCGCTGGCATCACACGGCGGGCGGTGGCTTCATCGACTTGCGGGACGGGTGCTCATCGACAAAGTGGGACCGGCGCCTACCGGAGAGACTCTGTTAGCGAACGGACCCTTGCGAGACCGCTCACTGAGGTTGGATTGTACAGAGCTGACACGATGCGGTAACCAAAAGGTTTTGCAATTGGAAAGAATTTCTGTCTGCTCATCGTCTCGTTAGCCTGCCCGGGGTGATCCGCCTCGATGCTGCTTCTGTGCTGCTGCAATGGGCGGTCGGCGGGTTGGCGTTCCTGTGGTTCACATCCCGACGGCGTGAGGTCGGGATCGGGTACGGCTGGCTGCTTCGAGGCACCTATCTGCTGATGGCTGTGGCGTCCGTCGTGCTCGGCTCACGCTTCGGCGCGGTGTGGGCGCGCGAGATCAGCGGTGCAGCAGTCGCGGCCGCTGCGCTGTTCGCACTGGGCGTGTCGGTCGTCCGTCGCCGCGCCGGCGTGTCGGGGCAGACGGAGGAGCATGATCGTCGTTCGCAGCGTGTCACGGAGATGACAGGTATCGAACGCGACTCCCGGAAACCTCGAAGCGGACGCGAGTTCCCACCCGCGCTCGATCTGATCGCACCCCTCGTCGGAAGCCTCGGTCTGGTAGCGGCAGCAGTCGATGCGGGCGGCAACGTGGTGGTGTCGCTGCTCCGTACGTTCGCGGGGGCGGCCTTCCTCGGATCGGTGACCGATGCGATGTTGCTGGGCCACTGGTACCTCGTGCAGCCCGGCCTGCCGAGGCGACACCTCAACGAACTCGTCGACGCGCTCGGTTGGGTGTGGCCGATCGAGGTCGCTGCGCTGCTACTCCCCACCGGGATGATCTCGGTGTGGACCGGAGCCGTGGATGATGGTTGGAACGGCACGCTCGGGTGGTTCTGGGGTGCGTGTGCGATAACGACCATCGTGCTCGTCGTGGTGACGAAGGCCGCGCTTCGCGAGCGCTACTACTCGGCGGTCATGGCGGCTACCGGACTGCTGTATCTGGCAATCCTCACTGCGTTCGGAACCGACCTCGTGGCCCGCGCCATACTTGCCGGATAGCCGGGCCTGGTCAATCGGCGAATTTCAGGGCAGACTTACACCTATGCCGAGGCCAGTGTGGAGCGGGACGATTAGTTTCGGGCT
>JBDTYA010000179.1:0-3884 GCA_040005915.1 Ilumatobacteraceae bacterium | reverse complement strand
ACATCGTCAGATCGCCGGAGCGGAACTCGGCGCGGGTCGGTTGGCCGCGAAGGCGATCGGCGAGGAGATCACGCATCTCTGCGAGCCGCAGCGGCTGGCGGCCACTTGTGCCCGCTTCGTCCTGGACCTCGGACAGCAACCGGTCGAGCTGTGTTCGCTGCCACGCATCATCGGCGCGAGTGTCGACGAGCAGGTCCGCGGCGGCGTCGATGGCCGAGGCCCACGCGACCACCGTCCTCGGGTCGGTGAGAGCCCGAACCGATTCGCCGAGCCGTCCGATGAACTCGGCGAAACGACCAACGAGGTCGATGTCACCGGAGTCGACATCGTCGAACGGAAGGACACCTCCTACGAGGCGCTCGTCATCCTCCGACATCGCAACGCCGAGCAGCAGGCGCTGAAGACCTGCATCCCAGGTGCCCGCATCGACCGAGGCGAGGTCGTAGGGCAACCGATGGGCGGCGTCGAGGCCCCAACGGGTGCCGGTCGCCTCGACCCAGTCAGCGATGCGCTCGAGGTCCTTGTCGTCGAACCCGAAACGCCGGCAGACCGGAGGCAACCCTGCGAAGGCCAACACTTGCGAGGCGGTGAGGCGGGCATCGACCAACGCGATCAGTTCGGCGACGGCACCGAGCACCGGGTTGGTCTGACGCAACGATCGGTCGGCGAGGCGATACGGAATCCGCCGGTTGCTGGTGGGATCGTCGTCGAACGCAGCGCGCAACAGCGGTGCCATCTCGTCGATGTCGGGACAGAGCACGACGACATCGCGCGGTTCGAGGCTCGCATCAGCGGCGAACAGATGCGTGATCGCGTCGCGCACGACCTCGGCCTGTCGACTGCGGCCGTGACAGGCATGGATCTGCACCGACCGGTCGCCGAGCTCGAGCAACGGTCGGGCGTCGGCGTTCGGCAGAGGCGCATCGGATCGGATGGCTGCCTGCAGCCGGTGCAGCAGCGTCGGCCGGTCTGGTTCACGCATCGGATGGTGTACGTCCTCGGCGCCGGGCGCGCCTGCCAGCCGCCGGTTGAGTATCACCTGCATCTCGAAGCTGTCACGGCCCCAGGCCCGCAGCAGCGGGTGGCGCACTGCGTCATGATCATCGATGCCCCACGTAGCCGGAGACGGCTGCAGCGCCAGGAGGTGAACGTCACGATGCTCCGACAGGGCGCGAAGCACGTCGAGGTAGCTGGCCGGCAGGCGGGTCAATCCGAACAGGGAGAAGCGGGCCGGCAAATCTGAGAGTGCCGGGTTGTCGACGAGCGCTTTGCACCCGGCGACCGCCCGCTCCGCCGGGCTCGGCGTATCAACAGCCTGGCGCAACCGTCGCCACAACTCGGCCTGCCATCGAGCATCGTCCGGAAGTCGGATGCCGTCTCCGTCGGTGTCGTCGCCGGTGACCCACGCCATGATCATCGACGGACGATGCACGGAGTAGTGGTCATAGAGCTCGGCGATGTGGCGCACCGCGGCGAACCTACGATCGCGCTTGGCGTCGTTGGGATCACCGGCACCAAGATGCCCTACGAGCACGTAGAGCCACTGCTCGTCGAGATTGGCCTCGACGACATCGAGCAACGACCAGGCCAACCGCTCCGGCCGCCAAGGATCGGTCGTGGGATCGATGCCCGTCGCGGCGGCGATCGCTGATTGAACCATTCGACCCGGGAACGGGAACTCGAGGTTGGCGCAGATGCCGTCCGCTCGCCCGGCCTCCACACCGAGTCGAGCCGACAGCCGATGTGCAAGCCACCGCTCGACTCCACGCGAGTGCACAGCGACTACCTCAGGAACAAACGCGTCGGCCACCGGTGCGGCCAAGAGGTCGGCGAGTACGTCGCTCAACACGTCGGCCCGTTCGGCCCGATGCACCACGAATGTCAAGCGGGCTCCTCCATCACGGCCACAATAGAGGCCGTCGGCCACAGGTCGGGACGGCAGCCGATCAGCGCCGTTCGCGATCCCTGCCCGACCGCCGGCTGAAAGTCGGGGATTCCTCCGGTTGGCGTTTGCAAACTCTGATTGATCGAACTAGTGTTCTGTCAGCGATTCCCCCGCCTTGCCGGTGCGCCGGCCGTGTACCACTTCACTTCCTCGAAGGATCACCGCATGGATGTCGCTGCAGTGCATTGTCTGGTCGACGCGATCGTTGTTGCCGACGCCGACGCAGGTGACCGTGGCGCGCTGTCTGCCGCGGTCGGCGACGTCAGCCGGTTGCTGGCCTGGTGCCAGGGCCAACAGATCCGCTTGGCGCGGCTCATCGCTGCTGCCGCCTCGTTCCCCGAACAAGCCCTTGCCGGCCCAGCCCACATCGGCCTCCCCGGCGCGGCAAAGTTGCTCGACCGGGCCACCACCGCCTCAGCGGCACCGCTGCTCGAGGCTGCTGTCGTCGACGGCTACGTCTCGGGCGAACACATCGACGCTGTCACCCGCGCCTTGCGCTCCGTCGAGCCCGACCTACGGGATGAGCTGCTGGCCCGCGCCGACACGTTGGTCGATGTCGCCTCGGCATCGACACCCGAGGAATTCGCCCGTCGCCTGCGGTTGGAGGCACGGCGCCTGGAGACCGACGACGGCATGACCCGCTACGAGCGGCAACGTCGCGCCGCCCGCCTGCGCAGCTGGACCGATCATGAAACCGGGATGTGGTGCCTGTCGGGTCGGTTCGATCCGCTCACCGGGGCGACGGTGTCGCAAGCGCTCGATGGTCAACTCTCACGTCTCTTCGCCGAGGCCGTTCCCGATACCTGCCCGTCGGATCCGTTCGAAAAACAAGACCACCTCCGCGCCCTGGCGTTCGTGGCCCTTGTCACGGGCAAAGGCGGCGGCGGTGTCGGTCGCCCGGAGGCGATCGTGGTGATCGACGCCCGCGACCCGGACCCGGTCACCGGCGGGCCGATCATCGACTGGGGTCTTCCGGTGGAGGTCCCCACCCCCGTCCTCAACGAGTTGCTGCAGCGTGCCGACATCCACACCGTGATGATTCGCAACGGCGTCGTCATCTCTGGACCCGGCGAACTCGACCTCGGGCGCACCACCCGACTCGCCAACCGCGCTCAACGCCTCGTCCTACGCGCTCTCTACCCGACATGCGCCATCCCGGGCTGCGCAACCCGGTTCAACAACTGCAAGATCCACCACGTCGTCGAATGGGACGACCACGGCCTCACCGACCTGTGCAACCTCATCCCGATCTGCGCCCACCACCACACCACACTGCACGCCGACAACTGGCAACTCATCCTCACCGCCGATCGAACACTGACCATCAACCTCCCCGATCGAACCACCCTCACCAACGGCCCACCCAAACGAGGAACCGGGTCGTCCCGGGTTTGACGCGGCGGTAGGAGACTGCCGGCCGTTCGACCGGCATCGGCGAGACTGGTCGGATGTCGTCCATCGTCAACCCAACATCATGACCGCTGGTCCGTCACAGCGAACCACGGTCAGGCGGGAGCCGGAGCGCGCCTCGTACGATCCATCCACCATCTCGTCCGTCCTTGGTGACGGGCTGATAGCGCACGTGGGCATCGTGTCTGCGGATGGGTCGCCGGTTGTCATCCCTATGGCCTTCGCTGCGGACGGGGACTCGATCCTGCTGCATGGCTCGGTGGCCAGCAGGTTGATGCGCACTGGCTCATCGGTCTGCGTCACGGTCACCATTGTCGACGGGTGGGTGGTGGCGCGGTCGTTGTTCAACTCATCGATGAACTATCGCAGCGTGGTCGTCCTCGGCTTCCCCGAAGTGCTCGCGGGCGACGAAAAGTACGACGCCTTGATCAAGCTCAGTTCATCACTCTTGCCCGGCCGTGTCGGGCATGCACGTGGGCCCAGCGACAAGGAGATCCGGGTGACCACCGTGTGGCGGCTGTCGCTCGAC
>JBDTYA010000178.1:0-2571 GCA_040005915.1 Ilumatobacteraceae bacterium | reverse complement strand
CACGGACCTTGGCGCCCGGCGCCAGTTCGCCGGTCGCCAGCAGCTGGCGGATGTAGAGCAGGACCATCTCCTGCACGGTCGGCTGGACCATCGACGGCGGAGCAGAGACGAACGTCGCGCGCTGAGGCATCGTGGCCAGCCTAAAACGAGGGATCCGGTATTGCAAATATTCGATTTGGATGCCGGTCGATGTACAGTCGGCCGCGATGAAGCCGCCGCTGTTCCGGTACCACGCCCCGACGTCGGTCGAGGCTGCTGTCGAACTGCTGGCGCTGGCAGGCGATGGCGCCGCGATCCTGTCGGGCGGTCAGAGCCTGATGCCGATGCTCAACCTGCGCTTGGCCAACCCATCCGATGTCATCGATCTGCGCGCCGTTCCGGGTCTCAGCGAGATCGCGATGGATGATCAGCTGAATGATCGGCGGGTCGACGTCGGTGCAATGGTCACCCATCACACTGCTGAAACCGACCCGCTCATCGCCGGCCATCTCCCCTTGGCCCACCGGGCGGCAGGGCTGATCGGATTTCGGGCGATCCGCAATCGCGGCACGGTCGGCGGCAGCATCGCCCATGCCGACCCGGCAGCGGAGTGGCCGGCTGTGCTGCTCGCGCTCGATGGATCCGTGACCCTGCGTTGTCGGTCCGGCGTACGCAGGGTTGCGAGCGACGAGTTCTTCATCTCGCTGTTCACGACGGCCAGGTTGCCCGACGAGCTGATCACGGGGCTCTCGTTCGCAGCCCGATTCGCCGAACACTGGGGCTTCGCCGAGTTCCAACGCCGCACGGGCGACTTCGCGGTCGTCGCCGCCGCGGTCGCCTGCCAGGTGAGCGACTCGGTCGTGACGGAGGCGCGGGTGGTCCTCGCCGGGATCGGCAGCACCCCGATCCGATGCCCTGACGCCGAAGCAGCGTTGGTCGGCCGTCTGATCACCGCGGACCTGGCCGCCTCGGCGGCAGCCGCGGCGCGAGACGAGGTGGACCCGGTCGGCGATGCCCACGGTTCCGCCGACTACCGGCGTCGCCTCGTCTTCACCGAAACCCAGCGCGCCATCTCCGAAGCATTGTCTCCTCGTGTCGGGAGCCTCACCCATGCCTGAGATCCGAGTCGTCATCAACGGCTCCAACGTGAGGGCCACCGTTGCCGATCGATTGTTGCTGTCGGACTTCCTGCGCGACGGCCTACGGCTCACAGGCACCCATGTCGGTTGCGAACAAGGGTATTGCGGATCGTGCACGGTCCTGCTCGATGGAGCATCGGTTCGATCGTGCCTCACTCTCGCGGCTCAGGTCGACGGGCACGAGATCGAGACCGTGGAATCCTTGGCAGTCGGTGAGGGGCTGCACCCGATTCAGGAAGCCTTCCGCTCCAATCACGGCCTGCAATGTGGGTTCTGCACACCGGGACTGTTGATGACGACACTCGAGTTGGCGAGGGAGAGTGGTGACTGTTCACGCGACGAGATCCGTCAGCGGCTGGCCGGAAACCTCTGCCGATGCACGGGCTATCACCACATCGTCGACGCGGTGCAGGTCGTACTCCGAGGCGGGCAGGTGTCATGACCGACGAGCCGATCAGCCCGCGGCTGTTCGGGGCGCGCGTTCTGCGCGTCGAGGACAAGCGGTTGCTCACCGGTCGAGGGCGATTCGTCGCCGACATCGCCGTGGACCGGATGCTGACCGCCAAGTTCGTCCGTGCCGATGTCGCCAACGGGGTTCTCGCTGCGGTCGATGCCGCTGTTGCCCTCGGGATGGACGGCGTGCACGCCGTGTTCACAGGCGGCGATTTCGCCGACCACGAGATCCGCTGCAATTCCAGCTACGAGGGGTTCCAGTCATCAGGGCAGCCGATACTCGCCGTCGATCGCGTGCGCTTCGTCGGCGAGGCTGTCGCGATGGTCGTCGCTGACGACGAGTACGTCGCCGAGGACGCCTGCGAGACAGTTGTCGTCGACATCGAGCCGCTCGCGCCTGTCTTGACGCGCGACCAAGCCCTGGCCAACGACGCATCACCACTGCATCCCGGTTGGATCGACAACGCCTACGTGCGCAGGGCCCTCAAGAGCCCCGGTTTCGACCAGGCCGTGGCGGGCTCGAAGCACCACATCACGCTGCAGCTGACGAACGGTCGCCACGGCGCGATACCGATCGAGAATCGAGCCTGCATCGCCGACTACGACAGTGGGAGCGGCGTGTTCAAGGTGTTCGTCACTACGCAGATACCCCATCTCGTCAAGGCCGGGTTGTCCCTCGCGCTCGGAGTGCCGGAGAACGCTATCCACGTGGTGTCCCCCGATGTCGGTGGCGGCTTCGGGGTCAAGGCGCAGCTCTACGTCGAGGACGTCGCCTGCTGCCTGGCCGCGCGTGCGCTGGGTCGGCCGATCAAGTGGGTCGAGGATCGTCGCGAGCACTTCGTCGCCTCGCATCATTCTCGCGAGCACTATCACACGGTCACGGCGCACTTCGACGACGATGGCGTCGTGGAAGCGCTCGAGGCCGACGTCGCCGTCGACATGGGCGCCTACTCCGTCTTCCCGTGGACGGCAACCATGGACAACGGCATGGCGATGGGCA
>JBDTYA010000177.1:0-9690 GCA_040005915.1 Ilumatobacteraceae bacterium | reverse complement strand
CCGCGGCCGGTCGTCCTCGGGGATGATCCCGCCGACCACCACCGGCGCCTCCACTCCGAGTGCACGCAGCGACTCCACGATGCCGGGCACGAGGGCGAGGTGCGAGCCGGACAGGATCGACAGGCCGATCACGTCGGGGTCCTCGTCGCGCGCCGAGGCGACGATCTGAGCCGGCGTCAGCCGGATGCCGGAGTACACCACCTCCATGCCTGCGTCGCGCGCCGCGACGGCGATCTGCTCGGCCCCGTTGGAGTGGCCGTCGAGACCGGGCTTGGCCACGAGCAGCCGCGGTGGGCCGCCGGCCATCAGCTTGACCCGTGCGGCAACGAGAGCAAGCTCGCCACCGGGCCTCCCCGCAGCGGCGCCGACACCGGTGGGGGCACGATATTCGCCGAACACGCTGCGCAACGCTGACGCCCATTCGCCCGTCGTGCCGCCGGCGCGGGCGAGGTCGATCGACGCTCCCATGATGTTGCTCCCGTCCACGGCGGCTGCGGTGACGGCCTCCAGCGCCTCCTTCACCGCGATGGCATCCCGGCCTGCTCGCCAGTCGCGCACGTCGGCGATCGTCTCGGCCTCGAGCGCCGGGCCCACTGTCAAGATGTTGTCGATCGTGGCGAGCGGTGACGGCGCGGTCTCGGTGTAGATGTTGACACCGACCACTGCTTGCTCGCCCGACTCGATCCGGCGCGTGCGCGCCACCATCGAGCCCACGAGCCGCGTCTTCAGCTCGTCGATCGCCTCGAACGCGCCACCGAGGTGCAAGACCTCGTTCAGTTCCGACCACGCCGCGTCGCACAACTCCGATGTGCGGGCCTCGATCACCATCGAGCCGTCGAAGATGTCGTCGTACTCCAACAGGTCGCTCTCGAACGCCAACACCTGTTGCATCCGCAACGACCACTGCTGGTCCCATGGACGGGGCAGACCCAGGGCCTCGTTCCACGCAGGCAGTTGGATCGACCGAGCTCGGGCGCGCTTCGACAGCGTGACGGCAAGCATCTCCAACACGATGCGTTGCACGTTGTTCTCGGGCTGCGCCTCGGTGAGGCCGAGCGAGTTCACCTGAACGCCGTAGCGGAATCGCCGCGCTCGATCGTCGGTCACTCCATAGCGCTCGAGACCGATCCTGTCCCACAACTCCGTGAACGCCCGCAGTTTGCAGACCTCCTCGACGAAGCGGATGCCTGCGTTGACGAAGAAGGAGATCGACCCGAACACCTGCGAGAACTGTCGGGCCTCGACCTGACCGCTGTCGCGCACGGCATCGAGCACACCGATCGCCGTCGCCAGTGAGTACGCGATCTCCTGCACCGGCGTGGCGCCGGCCTCCTGCAGGTGGTAGCTGCAGACGTTGATCGGGTTCCACTTGGGTGCGTTCGCCGCGCACCAGGCGACCATGTCGACGATCAGTCGCCGCGACGCCGCTGGCGGGAAGATGTACGTGCCACGCGAGAGGTACTCCTTGACGATGTCGTTCTGCGTCGTGCCACGCAGATCCGCAGGCGCAACACCCTGCAACTCGGCGTTGGCGACGTACAGCGCCAGCATCCAGGCCGCCGTCGCGTTGATCGTCATCGACGTGTTCATCCCCGCCGGCGGGATGCCGTCGAGCAGCGTCGTCATGTGCCCGAGATGGGCTACCGGCACGCCGACCTTGCCGACCTCGCCGTGTGCCAACGGATCATCCGGGTCGTACCCGGTCTGGGTGGGGAGGTCGAACGCGATCGATAGCCCCGTCTGTCCCTTGGCGAGGTTGGCCCGGTAGAGATCATTCGAGGCCTGTGCAGTCGAGTGCCCGGAGTAGGTCCGCATCATCCACGGCTGATCACGTTCGACTCGTTCGACGGGTTCCGGCATGCCCAAGTGTTGCATGCCGAAAAATGTTCAAGAAAGGCTCAAGTCGACCACGCACCGTTCCGATTCAACAGTGCACGGTACGAAGGGTCGGCGGAACCTTCTTGGCGGGCGGAGTCAATCGGAGGTGTCAGGTCGGCGGCGAACCTGGGCACAGCGATTGAGCGCCGGTGCCGGTGAGGAAACTCACCGGCACCACACCGGCGCGCTCCGGCTCAATCCTGGGCGACAGCTCGGGACAGCCGGAGCAGGTATTCGTCGCGGGCCATGTCGACGGCGCCGACCGACGCGAGATGCGCCGTAGTCCACTGAACATCGAGCAACGTCGATCCCGCCTCGGTCAGCCTGTCCACGAGGGCGACGAGTGCGACCTTCGACGCGTCGTTCGCCTCGCTGAACATCGACTCACCGGCGAAGAGGCGTTCGATGGCGACGCCGTACAGACCGCCGACCAGTCGGTCATCGAGGTATGCCTCGACGCTGTGCGCCCAACCGAGACGATGCAACTCCTCGTAGGCGTCGACGAACTGCGGCGTGATCCAACCGTGTGGCCGGCTGGAGTCACCGCACCGTTCCATCACCTCGCGAAAGTTCGTGTCGAATCGCACCTGGTAGCGGCGGCAACTTCGCCGCAGCGATCGCGACACGATCAACCCGTCGAGCGGGATCACGCCGCGTGGATCGGGCGACCACCACCCCAGCGTCCTCTTGCGGACAGGCATCGGGAAGATCCCGTTTCGATACGCCGCGAGCAGGGTCCCCGGGGCGAGGTCGGCGCCGATCCCGCACAGGCCGTTCTCGTCCGCCACGTCGGGCGCCGGTAGTCGCCAGCGGTTCGCGGGCGGCTCGATCGGCGGTCGGCCCATGTGCATGGCCACAGTTTGGAACACGCGTCGCCCGACTACGGTCGTCGGCATGCAAGACGACGCCGAGCACTCTTCGAAGGCGACGGATCTCGCCGCCGCGCTGGCCTTCTTCATGGAGGCCGACAAGCTGAAGGGTGTCGAGCGGCAGAATCGCCTGGCCGACGGAAGCCGGCGCGAGAACACCGCCGAACATTCGTGGCACCTCGGCATCGCCGCGCTGGTGCTGGCACCGTTCGTCAGCGAGCCGATCGACCTCGGCACGGCAGTCGCGATGGCGCTCGTGCACGACATCGTCGAGATCGACGCCGGCGACACCTTCGCGTACGACGACGCCGACGGCGCAGCCACGAAGGAGGCACGCGAGCAGGCCGCCGCCGACCGCCTGTTCGGCATGCTGCCTTCGGCCACGGGCCGGCGGTTCCGCGAGATGTGGGACGAGTACGAGCGCGGCGACACTGCCGAGGCGAGGTTCGTGATGGCCGTCGACCGGCTTGCCCCGATGATGCTCAACCTGGCCGAAGGCGCCTCCACGTGGCGCGAGCACGGCATCACCCGCTCGCGCGTGATCGCCCGCAACGGCAGGTTCGTGCAGCAGTCGCTGCCCGAGGTGTGGACGACCGTGCTGGCACAACTCGATGCTGCGGTGGCCGGGGGCGTCGTGGACCCGGCGTGACGGAGTTCATCGACAGTTCACCCGTGACGCAGATCCGGTCCCGGATGCCTCGGTACCCTGGAACCCGTGCCAGCTGACGTGTATCCAGACCTCACCTCCCCGCCGGCCCGCCTGATCGCCCTCGAGGCGGTGCACAACTTCCGCGACCTCGGGGGATATGCGACGGCAGACGGTCGCACCACGCAATGGCGCCGGCTCTACCGTGCCGACGGCCTGTACCGCTTGACGCCCGCCGATGTCGCCGTGCTCGAGCCGCTCGGCCTGCGCACCGTCATCGACCTTCGCAGCCAACCCGAGCTCGACGAGCGCGGCCGCTTCCCTGTCGAGGCACACCCGGTCGTGTTCCACCACCTGGCCATCGTCGACAAGACCTGGGCACACGACGACGCGCCGCCGTACGAGCGCGACGAAGACTTCTTGATCTGGG
Source organism: Ilumatobacteraceae bacterium (assembly GCA_040005915.1). Lineage (GTDB taxonomy): Bacteria > Actinomycetota > Acidimicrobiia > Acidimicrobiales > Ilumatobacteraceae > JAENVT01. The sequence continues at coordinate 5,867 of JBDTYA010000177.1, read as the reverse complement.
CCTACGAGGAGATGCTCACGATCGGAGCGCCGAGGTTCGCCCGCGCATTCGAGGTGCTCGCCGAGCCCGGCACGCTGCCCGCGGTGTTCCACTGTGCAGCGGGCAAGGACCGCACCGGCCTTCTCGCCGCCCTGCTCCTGGGCTCGTTCGGCGTCTCACACGACGACATCGTCGCCGATTACGCATTGACGGTCGAAGGCATGGCCCGCTTCCGCGAATGGGCTGCACGCGAATGGCCCGATTGGACAGAGCGAATGGCATCGATCCCGCCGGCGTACAGCGTGGCGCTACCCGAGGCGATGCGCCACATCATCGACCAGTTGTGCGCTGAACACGGCTCGATCCGCAGCTACGTGCGCTCGATCGGCGTCGGCGACGACACGCTGACCGCGTTGGAAGCCTCGCTGCTCGGCTGACCGAGCCTACGCTCGCCGGATGAATGGCATCCTGGCTCTGCAGGGTGGCGGCCCCTTCGCCGCCAACGACGATCTCGATCGTCGGTTGCTCAGCGCTGCCGGCGCGACACGAATGGTCATGTTGCCGACTGCCGACGCCTACGAGCATCCCGAACTACTCGTCGCGGCCGCCGTCGCCTGGGCCGAACGACTCGACGTGGAAGTCGAGGCGCTGATGGTCATGCGACGTAGCGAGGCGATGGACGACGGCGCAGTCGGCGTCGTTCGCGCGGCTCGAGCGGTGTACCTCGTCGGCGATCAGCCGTTGCATCTCCGCTCGGTGCTGAAGGCAACGCCGTTGTGGGAGGCCATCTGCCAGGTGCGCGCCGACGGCGGTCTGGTCGCCGCGACCGGGGGCAGCGCGGCGGCGATGTGCGACCCGATGGTCGATCCGCGTGGCGGCGCCTTCACGTTGGGGCTCGGTCTCATCGATGGCCTGGCACTGGTGACCGAGGCCGAGACGTGGTCGACCGATCGCCTGCACCGCACACTGAAGCTGGCCAACACTCCTGTCGTCGAACTACCCAGCGGTTCAGCCCTGGTGCTGAGCGCCGACGGGTGGGAACGCGTCGGCAACCTGACGGTGCACGGCGATCTGCCGTGACCGCACACGGCGAGCAACGTGCGGTCAGGCCTCGGTGATGGTGACCGATTGCACGATGATCTGCTCCAATGGCGGGACCCCGTCGGCTGCCGCGTCGGCGTTGCCCAGGGCGTCGAGCGCCTTGACCGTGGTGTCGAGGCCGTCGCTCACCTGACCGAACAGCGTGTACTTGGACGTCAGGGCCACCCCGGCGGCGCCCGTGACCACGAAGAACTGGCTGCCGTTGGTGTTGGGACCGGAGTTGGCCATCGCGACCGAGCCGACCTTGTACGAGCCGGCTGCCGGTAGTTCGTCGGGCAATGAATAACCAGGCCCACCCTTGCCGCTGCCCGTCGGATCACCGCACTGCACGGCGAACGCTGGGATGTCCCGATGGCAGATCGTGCTGTCGAAGTAGTGGTAGCGGGCCAGCACGACGAAGTTGTTGACGGTGACCGGCGCCGCACCGGCGTCGAGCTGAATGGTGTACGCACCCTTGTTGGTCGTCACTTCCGCCGTGTATTTCTTGGAGGCGTCGATGCAGCTGGGCGGTGCTTTGGCGAACGTGATCGTTCGCGGCGAGCTGCCGTCGGCGGCGGGGCAGGGAGTGTCGCCGGTCAGCACAGCACCAGCGATGGTGGTCGGCAACGGCGTGAGCGTGGTCGTCGGCCCCACCGGGAGCACCGAGTCGGACGTCACCGCAGCAGGGCTGTCGTCCTTGCTGACCAGCTTGACGACGCCGAACAGGGCCAAGGCGCCGATGGGAATCAGCAGGAAGTACATACCGTTGCGCTTGCGCTTCTCGGAGCGAGCCTGGCGGGCGAGCTCTTCCAAGCGCAGCTGGCGGTTGACTTTCTGACGTTCACGCTTAGGGGTTCCCACGAACACGTGAGGCTAGCGGCGGCCCGAGTAACAACGCCGGCACCGAGTCGCCCCCGGCCGGTCGGCGAGGCCACCGCTCAAGTCCCCTGCACCGCGTGCCGATCCCTAGTCGAGCAGGCGGACGGCAACTGCGACCCCCCCCATGACCGAGCGAGACCGAGCAGCAATGAATCGACGGGCGCACAGAATCGGGCGAGGGACGACATGCCTCGGCCTGCTGTCGACCGCCGCGTACCTCGGATGGCGGATGGCGACGCTGCCCGGTCATTGCCCCGTGTGGCTCGTCGCGCTGGCGATCATCGTGGAGGTCATCGGTTTCATCGGCTCAGCGTTGTTGACCTGGGCGCTGTGGCACGGTCCACAGGCGAGCTCCGTGCGGTCCGGCATCGCAGCCCACGTCGGCTCCGCACAGGTCGACGTCGTCGTGCGCGTCGATGACGAGCCGATCCATCAGGTACGCGCCACGTTGCTGTCACTGCAGACCGTGAGCTGCGGCAAACACGTCGTCGTCGACATGCGCGCCCGCACCGAGATCGTCACGCTCGCCGCCGAGTTCGGGACCGACTACGCGGCGACGGATGTCGAGGATCACAACGGTCTCAAAACGTGCAGTGCTGCTTCGAGCACGCCGATCTTCCTGCTGTTGGATGCCGGCGACATCCCCAGCGCTGGGGCCATCGACACCTTGATGCCCCTGATGAGCGACGACCGCGTGGCCGTGGTGATCGGCCAGTCGTTGATGGCCGACGACGATTCGGCGGAGCACGGCCCGAACGGTCTCCACGAGCTCGTCTTCGAGCGGCAGAGCCTCAACCCGGCGCTCGGAGCTCGAGGGGCGGCGATCCTCGGCGACTCCGGCGCGCTGATCCGTCGGGCCGCTGTCGACAGCGTCGAGGTCGGCGACGAGGAGCCGATCGAAGCCCAGGCCAAGTGGTCAATGGCCCTGATGGGAGCGGGTTGGAAGGTCGTCACGTCGGCCGACGAACCCGTGCTCGTTCGCCAGGTGGTGCAGTCGCAGGACGCTGTGTACGAGCGACGGGTCGCGCACGCCCGCGCCTGTCGCACGATGGTGTTCGGCAGCGACGGGATCCTGTGGGTCAACTCGCTTCGCCTCGGTCAACGCATGGCCGTGGCGGCCTCGGCGGTGCGTCCGATGTCGGGCTTGCGCCGCGTCGGTTTCATCGCCGTCGTCGTCGCCTCTCTGCTGACCGGTTCGCTACCAGTGCATCCCGACATCACGATGTTCGCGGCGACGTGGGCACCGGGATTGGTGCTAACGGCGCTCGGGCTCGGGATGATGAGCGGATGGACGCTGCGGCCCGGCGACCGCACTCGTTGGTCGCTGCGAAACCTCGGGGCCTCGTGGCAGGGCCTCCGCCATCCCATCGCTTTCGATCAACGGCGGGCACCGATCATGACGCCGCACGCCCTGCAACACGGCGGGGCGCTCGTGGCATCGGTCGTCGTCCTGAGCTCGGTGATGATGATGCGCGGCTTGAGCGAGCAGTGGACGCACGCCCTCGGTCCGATGCCGTCCACATGGCTCGTCGGCGTGATCGCCGTTGCGCTGTGGCTGCTGACCATGTCGCTCGATGTGCTGCGCATGTTCGGCAAGCGCAACCAATTGCGCCGCGCGGCACGCGTCGTCGCCTCGATCCCGGCGGAGGTCAACGCAAACCCCGTCGCAGTCTTCGACGTGACCGCCCTGGGTGCGGGCTTCGAGACCAACCAAGAACTGACGCCGAAAGATCGGTTGCTGCTCCACGCCACGATCACGACATCGCGCGGCTGTGCGAACGTCACGGTGCCGTTCGTCGTCCGCAATGTCCGCGTCGTGTCGCTGCCCACCGAGGAGTGTGACGCCGGGCGATGGAGGGTTGGTGCCGAGTTCGCCGATGCACCGGCGAAGGCCATCAACCCGCTCATCGAGTACTGCATGATCGAGCCGGCGCGGTGGCGGTTGAGCCGACCCACAGAGGCCGAGCTCGCCGATCTCGACGCGCCAGTCGAGGCGATCGCCCAGCCGGTCATGGACGGACGCCGCGTCGCCCTTCGACTGATCTCCCTGATGGCCGTCGCCGGTGCGATCGCCAGCGCCCAGCCGGGCAATGGCACTCTCGTCGCCTCGCTGGTCTCCGGCGTCTCGGTGCTGATCGCCGCGGGCGTCCTGGCCGGCTCAGTCAGGCCCCGCCGTGCTCCGTGGGCGGCCGATCAGTCGACCTCGTCACCGTCAGCAGACTTGGCGATGAGGTAGCCGATTGCTCGCTCGGCCCTCGGATACCGGTACACCAGCCGCCAGAAGTCGTCGTTGTGCCCGAGCACATCGAGATGGGCGAGCTCGTGGACGATCACGTAGTCGATGACCCAGTCGGGGAACGGAGCGAGGCGGGTGGAGATGCGGATCGTGCGCCGGGACGGGGTGCACGATCCCCATCGCGACCGCATGTCGTCGGCCCAGCAAATGTTGTCGGGGCGGCGCAGGTCGTACCGCCGCGACAATGACACGGCCCGCTCGTCGAGGCGAACGCGATCGGCTGACAGCTTCCGTTGGAATCGACTGCTCATCTCGCGGATCCAGTGCGCTTCCTCGGCCTTGGTCATCCACGATGGCAGTGCGATTCGCAGGACACCCCCGACCAATTGCGCGCCCACCGTCTTGCGTCGCTTGGCCGATCGCCTCACCTCGACGGTGAACGGGTGCACAGGCGGCAGCACCGCGACGGGCTCGTCGTCGGGCCCGAGACCAGGGAGGTGCACGGCATCGCTCACGGCTTCCGGAGGGTATCGGAGACCTGCACGAGCGAGGCCGACCGGTACGCTGGCGACAATGGCGACACTGCGAATGTTCGCATCGGCCCGCGAAGCCGCAGGCACCGGCCGGGCGGAGTTCGCCGGCACGACGGTCGGCGACGTGCTGGCTGCGGCGACCGCTTCGTTCGGCGAAGGTTTCGCCAGGGTGTTGCCATCGTGCAGAGTATGGGTGAATGGTGAAGCCGCAGACCCGGCCGACCCCGTCGGTGCCGGTGACGAAGTGGCGGTTCTTCCGCCCGTGAGTGGAGGATGTTGATGGCTGAGATCATGGATCCCCGGCAGCTTTCGTTGATCGAGCTTCGCGCGCTGCGCGCCAAGCTGCAGAACGACGACGATGCGGTCTCGTACGTTCGCCGGCTCGCACAGGCCCGACTCGATCTGGTGCAGGCCGAGAAGCGGCACCGCCTCGATGGCAACACGGAGAGCCTGTCGGACGAACTGCCGTCGATCCTGTCGACCCACCTGACCGGAGGCGCGCCGCGGCCGCCCCGTCCGGCGGAGGACTTCAGCAGCCACCCACTCGCCGACCAGTTCGAAGCCCTCCTCGATCACGCCGGCGACAACGACCTGTCGTCGCTCAGCCCGGAGGAGCTCATCAGCTACGCCGATGCATTGCACGAGTTCGAGCAGGCCCGATCGCACGAACGCCGTGAGCTGTTCACCCGCATCGACGAACTCAGCGCCGAACTGGTTCGCCGGTACCGCGACGGCGAAGCCGACGTCGACGGCCTGCTCGCCGCCGACGACTGAGCAGCGGTCTCGTGCCGAGGCGCGATGATCTCGACAGACGACTGGCCGACGTCGGCGACCTGATCAAGTCGCAGCGCGAAGTTGCACGGATGAGCGTGCGACGCCTCGCCGAACTGGCCGGTGTCAGCAACCCATACCTGTCGCAGATCGAACGCGGTTTGCGCAAACCGTCCGCCGACATCCTGCAACAGATCGCCAAGGCGTTACAGATCAGCGCCGAATCGCTGTACGAGCGTGCCGGCTTCTTGTCGCCCACGGACCGCCCACGAGTCGGCGTCCGCGAAGCCATAGCCGCCGACCGGACCCTGACACCGGAGCAACAGCAAGCCCTCCTGAACGTCTACGAGAGCTTCGTCAGCGCCAAGCCCTGAGGTCGAGGTGACCAG
>JBDTYA010000176.1:0-7059 GCA_040005915.1 Ilumatobacteraceae bacterium | reverse complement strand
GTGCAACGGTGGTTGTGGTTGGTGCAACGGTGGTTGTGGTTGGTGCAACGGTGGTTGTGGTTGTTGGGGCGGTTTGGCATGCCTGCCACGTCCCCGAGAATGAAACGTCGTATGTGGTCGGCTCGCCCGTCGTACGGTTCGCATCGATCACCACCGACCAGGTGTGCGGCACGGTTTGCGACCAGTTGGTCGTGTGGCTGTACGACCCGCCGAAGTCGGCGGTGGTGGCGACATTGTCGATCGTGGTTGTCACCCGGTTGTTCGTGTCCGGGCCTTCGTAGTTGACGAGGGAGAGGGCGAGCCCGCTACAGGACGGGGTCACGCTCGGGGTGTGGGCGACTGCCGGGGTGGCGAACGCGAGGACGCCGACGGTGACGGCGATGGTGGTTAGGTACTTTCTCATTCGTGTCCGCCTTGCTAATGGGGTGCTAACCCCGTGCTGCTCGTGGTGGTGGTGGTCGCGACGGTGTCGTGTAGTCGTAAGCGTCACTCCCGCTATACAGAGCCGCCGAAGGCAACGCCTTTGGTCCATGACCAGCAGTTCCTCTATCGAGGTGATTGAGCACATGTTACGCAGCGCGCGACAATCTCACTATGAGTCATTCGGCTCATTCTGACTCATCGCCTTCACCCTGGGCTTTGCACCTCAAAGGTGGTCAGGTTGCTCGTACCGTCAAGGCTTTCTCAAGCAATGTGACCACACAGCCCGCTAGAACTCGTCGACCCTCGGATCGTCGCACCCGGACACTGGTCTCATTGGGTTGTTCGGCTTGGGAGCGGATGTAGGTCGACTTCGGTCACTTCTTGGGTTCAGCGGTGACGATTCCAGCGCGGCGCAACACGGGGTGCACACGCTCGGAGATCCCGGTCCGCAACAGACTAAACCAGGAGAATATGAGCGGCGACACGGTGACCATCCTTGATGGCAGCACGTTTCTGGTCTGCGGTCGTCGGGGCGACATCGAGGTCGGCGCGGATCAACCGCACGGCTTGTTCTTCCGCGATACGCGCTTTCTTTCGCTGTGGCGGCTCACGCTCGACGGCGCTCCCTTGAAAGTTTTGTCGACCGACGACGTCGACTATTTCTCGAGCCAGTTCTTCTTGGTTCCGGTCACCGGCTCGATCTACCGCAATCCCTCTCTGTCGGTGATCCGGCAACGCTCCGTTGGCGACGGACTCCACGAAGATCTGGTGGTGCTCAATCACTCCTCTGACGAGATTGTCGTCGAACTGCGGGTCGACGCCGACGCAGATTTCGCGGACATCCTCGAGGTCAAGGACGCCTTGGCGGAGAGCGGAGAGAGGTCAACGGACGTGCGCAAGGACCCCCTGCTCATGCGCTACCAGCGCGGCGAGTTCGTTCGTGAAACGCTGATCGTGCCCAGCGACGACCAGGATCGGTGGTGCCCGTGCGGCGGTGACCGGCTCGAGTTCGGTCGCCGCGAGAAAAGACCGATGGCGAGCCAGGTTGGTTTCAACGACCGTGGCCACCAGATGTGGCTGTCGTGCTCACGGTTCGAGCGATATGCGCGACGAGGAACCGGCAACTTTGACCGTGACGCGAGAAGAGTCCTCGGCCCAACCGTCCACCGATGTCAGCCCGTACAGCACGAGAATCAGAGTGCCGACTGCAGGCCACAGAAACGGTGGCGGGATGATCATCGTCACCGCGCCGACCGCTGCCAGCCGTGGGGGAACGCGTCGCGTGAAGCCAGCAGCGGCTGCGAACCCCAGGCCCCCGGCCAGAACGAGCAGGTCGCCGAAGCCGCCCCGGTCATGGCCTTCGGTGTAGCCGCGTCCGAATCCCGGGTTGCCGGTGGTGCGCCAGATCGACTGGGCGACCTGATAGTCGCCGAGCACCTGGAACACGATGCCAGACACGATGACCGCGAAAGCAACGAGCATGACCAGCCGCAGCTTTGGCCACCCGATCATCGTCACCAGTACGAGCAGCACGACAAGCTGGGCGGTCTTCATCGCAGCGCCGGTCACGTGTTCGCTCCAGTGACCGTGTGGTTCGGGGGCCAGCACGTCGGCCAGGGTCGCTGCGACCGCCGGCAACGCCACAGCGACGCACAACCACTTCGAATATCGTCTGCGAGTCACAACGCCGCTGCCCGTGAAGATCGGCCGGCCCACAACGCAACGAACGCGAGCGCTGGACGCACACGAGCGACCCGGCGAGTCCGATCTATCAGGCCGAGGGCGAAGGCCTCCCTTTGAGGCCGCCGCGTATCGTCCTCTGCGCCGGGGGTGCTCATCGTGTCTCGATCACTCCACAGGCGATGCGGTCACCGGCATCGCCGGTATTGGTGGTCGCCGTCGTCGCGCCAGGCGAGTTCGCGGTGTATCGGGTTGGTCCGGTTCCGAGGGGGATGTTGGCGTAGTTGTCGGCCCCGGCGTGCAGGATGACGACCTCGCCGACGAGATCGCCGGGCGCGATCCTGTCGATTCGGAAGCGGGTTTCGACCGTGCCGTCACCGTTGACGTACACGACGGGCATGTCGCCGACGTGATGCGAATGGGTCTCAGTGGTCGGGTTGTAGTGGCCGTCGGCGGACACGAACCAGGTCGATGACGCTGCGCCAGGATCGGCGGCGCATCCGACTCCGTTTGTTGCGACATCGTTGGCGTGGATGTGGAACCCGTGGAACGCGTCGGGGCCTGGGGCCCCAGTCATTCGTACACGGACTTCGGTGTGGTCGTCGTCGGTTCGGAACTCGACGCTGCCGATCTTGACACCGTCGGCGGTGGCGAGTGTCGCCCGTGTGGAACGGTCGCGAGCGGTCGCGCTGCTCGCGGACACCAGACCGGCGACGAGCGCCACTCCGGTCGCGAGACCAATCATTGTCTTGTTCATCGGTTCTCCTCAACAGTTGTTCGTTGCCCATACAGACGGGCAGCGCACTTCAGTAGGTGACAGGAATCGAATGAATCAGATCGTGTCACCCGAATCCGTTCGTGGTTCGTCTGTCCTGTGATGACCACCGTGTTCGACGGCGCCGAGGAACGATCAGGTTTCGTGTGTCGGCTCGATGACACGGTGAGGAGTGGAAGGCTGAGTGGTGATGTTCGATCCAACTGGACCCCTGCTGTGATCGGCTGACTCTGTGTACGCTGTCGCACTCGCAGGGAGGGTGCCGGTTGTGTCGCGTTTGTTGTCGGCGATCGCGGCGGCCCGGTCGCGCGGCGAGACGATCGCATCCGATGTCGAGGAGCTTGTCGTCCGGCTGTACCGGAGCGAAGGACGATCACTCGTTCGACTGGCACGGCTGTTCGTCGACGACAAGGACGCAGCGGAGGACATCGTCCAGGAGGCGTTCTTGCGTCTCGCGCGCCACGCCGGTCGTATCGAAGCCGTCGAACGAGCGCCCGCTTACCTTCGTTCCATTGTGTTGAATCTCGCTCGCGACCAGAACCGGCGTGGCCTGGTGTCGCTTCGTCACCATTCAACGTCGGGTCGCGAGGTCGACGTCGACGACATGGTCGTCGATCAGCTGGTGCGGTCCGAGGAGCATCGCCGGGTGCTCGACGCGGTTCGTCGGCTACCGAACCGACAACGCGATTGCATCACGCTGCGCTACTTCGAGGACCTGTCGATCAATGAGGTCGCATCGCTGCTCGGGCTGGCGGTCAATTCCGTCAAGACACACCTGCAACGTGCGATGGCTACCCTCGACCGCACGTTGAGCGAATCGTGATCGATCTCGAGCAGCGCCTCGTCGAAGCGTTCGCCGATGCGCGTTCCTCGGTCGAGGAAAACCCCGACCTGTACGCACGCGTGACTCGTTCGCTCGACGACGCCTGTGCGCGCCGCCGGTACAGATGGAAACTCGCCGGATGGTCGGCGGGTCTCGTCGCCTCGAACGCAGCGCTGGCGCTTGCTCTTTCCGACTACGAAAATGGGAGGTTCATCATGCCGTGGTGGGTCATCGAACTGATCACCAACACCGTGCTCGTCGCCCTTGCAGTCGGGCTCGGACCATTCATCAAACGTTTCGGCCGCTCCTACGCGGCGGACGTGTTCCGTGCCAACCCGAGGACAGGGAAGAGCTATCTCGTGTTGACCGACGTCGCCTACTACCTGATCTTCACGTCGTTCGTGCTGTTCACGGTCACCTTCGTCGAACGGCCGAAATGGGAGCGATCGACGGGCGCTCAGCTCGAGCACGAGATCGCCCGAATCGGCGGGATCCTGTTGATCATGGGGGTGCTGCACGCCGCCAACGTGGTCGCCCTTCCGATCATCGGACGACTGCTGTCGAGCAACAAACGGCTCGACGACAACAAAGCCACGGTTGCTGGACCGGCGACCACATCTGTATCGGCGCCGCCAATCGGACCGGGAACATGGATACTTCGCGTCGAAGCGGTGCCTGACCCGGGTGCCGCTGAATCCAGTTCGTAGCGGGCTGCGGACATTACGTTCCGGGGCGTGTCACCCGCGCGCCGGTCGCGTTCGTCTGCCTAGCCGGTGAGGATCGACTGGCCAACCTGCACAAGAACCCTGCGGTCATTCTCGCCAAGCTCGACGCAGGTGCACTCGACGAACTGTCGAGCGAAATCTTGATCAACAATTGCATGGTCGGACGTCGGTCTTACCCTCCGGCGAGCCATCGCCCACCTTCTCAGGGCAGATCCCAAATACACCATCCTTCCGACACCCCGGTGTCTGTCAGGCAGCCGACGCGGCCTGGTCAGGTGGTGATGGCGATCTTGCCTTGGACGTTTCCGGCCACGAGTTGCCGCATCGCGTGGGCTGCTTGCTCGAGTGGGTAGGTCCGGTCGATGCTGGGCGTCAACGAGCCGGCTTCGATGAGCTCGGCCAGCCGCTCCAGGTCCTCGAAGTTTTCTTTGGGGACGAGCATGGTGAGGCGTTGCGATACGAATGGCGAGAGCGCCACGGCCCGGAGTTGCCGGCCCATCCCGGTCAGCTTCCCGCCGCCCTCGCCGCCGACGATCACGAGGGTTCCCTTGTGGGTCAACGCGCGGCGTAGCCGGGAAAGCGGCGAGTTGCCGCCGATGTCGATGATCAGGTCGTAGTGCTCGGTGCCGTCGGCGAAGTCGGCCTGGGTGTAGTCGATGACCTGATCGGCGCCGAGCGTGCGGACCAGATCGACCTTGGCGGTGCTGCACACCCCGGTGACGTTGGCTCCGAGTGACTTGGCAATCTGCACCGCGTAGCTGCCGACGCCTCCTGATGCTCCGACGATCAGCACGTTCTGGCCGGCCTCGACATGGCCGGCGTCGCGCAGGGCGTGGAGGGCGGTGAGCCCCGAGATCGGGACGACTGCGGCCTGCTGGAGGGTGAGGTTGGTGGGGGTGCGGGCGAGCTTGTCTTCGCGTGCGGCTGCGTACTCGGCGAAGGAGCCGCTGCCGATGCCGAACACGGTGTCGCCTACAGCGAACCTGGTCACCGATGAGCCGATGGCAACGATCGTGCCGGCGAGGTCGCGCCCGGGTACCGGGTTCTTCGGTTTGCGGATCCCGAACGCGAGGCGGCCGAGGTAGGGCAGGCCGGTCATGAGGTGCCAGGTGCCCCGGTCGAGGCCCGCAGCGGTGATCTTCACGAGGACTTCCTTGTCGGTGATGTCGGGTACGGCGGTGTGTCCGGCGTGCCACGTGTCGGCGGCACCGTAGGCGTCCTGCAAGATGGCTCGCATCGTGCTCGTTGTTGGTGGAGTCATGTTCTGATCCTTTGGTTCTTTGCGACGAAGGTCTTGTGGATGTCGATGCCCGCGGTGGAGCCGTCGGCGGCCGCGAGTATGACCTGATGCGGGACCGGTGGCGGGCGACGAACGTCTCCGGCGGCCCACACGAGTGGATGACTGGTGGCACCTGTCGCGCTCGTGACGATGTAGCCATCCACGTCGACCTGGCAGCCGAGCGCTCGAGCGATCGAGCTTCGCGGCACGACAGGCGCCTTCACGAACGCAGCTGTTGCTTCGACAACGTTCCCGTCGCGAAGCATCACGCGGCTGAGTGTGGTGCCGTCGCCGATGAGCGCCACGACGTCGGCCGCCGCGACGACCGTGACGTCCGGCGTCCACGAACTGAGCAGGGTCGCGAGTTGGTCGGCGCCGGGTGCAGCATCGATGACGACGACCGCTTGATCGCGATGCTCCCACCCGTCGCAGAACGGACAGTTGAAGACCGACTTGCCCCAGCGGGCTGAGAGACCTTCGATCGACGGGAGTTCGTCGTGCACGCCGGTGGCCAGCACCGCGGCGCTGCCCTGCACCGTGGTGCCGTCCGCCAGTGTCATCGACACGTTTGCGTCCGTGCTCCGCGTGCTGCTCACCGCGGAGTGAACGATCGTCACGTCATACGAGTGCAGCTCAGCGAACGCATCCTTGCGAAAGTCGTTGGGACGGGTCGCGTCGCGTGTGGGGAATCCGTGGAACTCATCAACGGCCGCGTTGCGATGTGTCTGGTCGTCGATCACGCTGACCCTGTGCCGAGCCCTGGCGAGCACGAGCGCCGCCGTGAGCCCGGCTGCGCCGCCGCCGACGACGACCACGTCGCCCGGGACGGCACCCCCGATGCTGTTCATGACGCCGACACCCCGACCGTCGTGGCGGCCTCGACGACTGCGACGTGCGGACGGTGACCGGCGTGGTGGCCGACGTGACCCGAGTGGGCGCCGGCGCCGTGCGCACCGTGAGCGTGAGCCGCCTGGCGGGGCAGCTGAGTAAAGGCCACCACTGCCGCCGAGAACGCAAGGCCTGCTGCGATCCACAGCGAGCTGTGCATCGAGTCGACGAACGATGTGCGGGCGGCGGCCGCGATCTGCTCGCCCTGAGCGCCGAACTGGTGGCTGGTGTGGATGGCTGCGCCGACGTTGTTCGTCAGCATGCCGCGATCGACAGCGCTCAGATTCGGGAACCGGTCGAGTTCGCTCTGCATCGAGTTCGCGTACGCCGTGGCGGCGACGCTGCCGATGACGGCGACGCCGAGTGCGCCTCCAAACTCGCGGACGGTGTCGTTGACAGCGGAGCCAACGCCGGCGCGGGCCGGGGGAAGCGTCGCCATGATCATCTCGGTCGCAGGCGGCATCGC
>JBDTYA010000175.1:0-7995 GCA_040005915.1 Ilumatobacteraceae bacterium | reverse complement strand
GGGCAGATGAGGCAGGCGAGGTCGCCTTCCACCTCGATCGCTCCGGTGATCACGAGGCAGCGTTCGGCGCATTGCTCGTCGCCGCCGACGCGGCGCAATCCATGGCGCCTGCCGTCGCGTTCCGCCTACTCGAACGTGCGCTCGAACTGTGGCAATCGGCTGACGCTGCTTCGAAGCACGAGAACAGGTCGCAGCGAATGTGGCAGGCAGCAGAGCTCGCCTCGGGGGCGCTCAACGACCACCGAGCGGTCGACCTGGCCATGGCTGCGTTCGCCATGGGCCCGGTGCCATTGGGGCAAGCGTGGGGGCACGAACGCCTCGGTCGCTACTTGTCGGGAGCCGGCAGACTCGAGCTCAGCGCGGTCGAGTTCGAGCATGCTGCAACACTGCTCGATGCGAGCGACAACGGAGCGGCCGCATCCGAGACGCGAGCCGGCCTTGCTCAAGCGGAATTGATGCTGACCCACTTCACGGGCGCGGAACGATGGACACAACAAGTGCTCCAACATGCGCCCGCGGTTTCAGCCGACCGGGCAGCATGGGCCATCGCAGCCCGGGTCCAAGGCGCTATCGCCTCCGGTCGCGGCGATGTCGAGGGCGGAGAAGCCTTGCTTCGCCATGCCATCGCCGCTGCGCCGAATGCCCAAGCCCGCGCGCTCGCAACCATCTACCTCGGCGACGCAATGGCGGGTGCCGGCGACTACACAGGCGCAATAGCGATCGCACGCGACGGTTTGGCCGACGCCAACCGCGCAGGGGTCAAGCAGAGTTTCACCGGACGCCTCGCCGCCCAAGCCGCGGAAGCTCTGATCCGTACCGGCGATTGGGATGAGGCGGCGGCCATGCTCGACCAGCACGACGGTGAAGGCTACGACTCCGGAGGGCTGCGCATCTGCCGTGCGAAGGCTCTGCTCGAAGCCCGACGCGGAGATCAGGACAGCTCGATGTCGTTGTTGGCTCTGGCCATGGCGCGCCGGACCGATGCGTATCACCAGTTGTTCCTCGATGCGACGAATGCAGAAGTTCACCTGGCGTTCGGCAAGTGGGGTGAGGCGGCCGAAGCCGCATTGCGAGGATGGGACTCGACGATCGCCGAGGCAGGATCGCGAGCCGCGCGGTTCGCGATGCTCTACATCGAGGCCGTTGTCGAACAGTCACTCGACGAGCGAGCCCGTCGCCTCCCCGATCACGCCGAGGCAGTCCGCAACTCCGCCATCACGATGCTTCATCGTGCGCGACGGGCGGTCGCACCGCCGACCGGCTCGACCGCACCAGGAACACAGGCGTGCCTCACCCAGGGGGTAGCAAGCCTGACTCGGCTCGGCCAGCCAGATCCAGACGCGTGGGCGACTGCTGCAGCATGCTGGGAGCGTCTGTCCGATCCGTGGTCGAGCGCGGTCGCCCGGCTGCGCGAAAGTGAGGCCGCGCTCTCGATCGGGGCGGCGTCCCGTGCGGTTGAGTCTCTGCAGGAAGCACACCGCAGGGCATCCCACATAGACGCCGGCCCGTTGCTCGAGCAGATCGCCGCATTCTCCCGGCGCGCTCGAATCAGCGTGCTCACTCCAAGAATCGTCGAACTCGACGTTCAGTCGATCGACCACTTCGGTCTCACGCCCCGCGAAGCAGAAGTCCTCTCACTGGTCACCGCCGGACAGACCAACCGCGAGATCGGCACAAGGCTGTACGTGTCCGAGAAGACCGCCGGAGTCCACGTCTCGAACATCCTCCGCAAACTCGGCGTCACCAGCCGGATCGAAGCCGCCGCAATTGCCCAACGACTCGGCATGCACTGACCAGTCGGTTGTCGGCTCCGCCATTCTCCCGCTGTCCGACTCAGCGAAAGTGAATACGGCACGGGCGACGTCGTGGCCTGCGACGATGCCGCGAACGCGAAGATCGACGAACGACTCGAACCGGTGCACGATCGGGCGCGGCGTGATGGTCATCAGCCGGCCCAGCCGGCCAGCCCGACGACGAGGCCGGCTTGCACTGCGATGCTGCGACGCAGATCGTCCATACCTTCGATGTGCTTGTACAGCGATGGCTGCTTGACGCCGAGTCGTGCAGCGAGCGCTGCCAGGGTGAGCGGAGCGGCATCGGGTTGGTCGATCATCCTTTCGGCCTCTTCGACGACGATGCTCTTGGTGAGGCCAGCTCTCGGCACGAGAGCTCACCGCGTTCGGGAAGGTCACGACCGCAGGGGTGACGACGCCTGGTCGCTGGGCGTGCGGGTAATGCCCCGCGTCGGCCACCATCACAACCTGGCCATGGAGGGCGTCGGCGAGCCACGATGCCTCCGCCGTGGGATCGGGGAAGTCCGGATCCTGGACCCCCATCACGACGAGCGTCGGCGCGGACACCATCGGCAGGCACGCCTCGGCCGCCCCATGATCAGTGCGGGTGGTGAGTGAGAACGACTTGGAATATCCGCGGCGGCAAAGGCTCGCAACCACGCGACCACGCTGCTCGTCGAAGTCGACCGGTCGCTCCCCCGCGTACAGCTTGGGCATGTACGCCTTCCACGAGGTCGCTGCCCACAGCGGCGCCGTCGGCGCGATGACGCACATGATGGTCGGCGGCCGAAAGCCACGTCCTGACGGTGCGCTCCCATGAGCGCGACCGTGGAGAGATGGCCACCGCAGATGCCCGACGGTGCAAAACTGAGCCCGGGACGACCCGAGCTTCGCGCCGGCTTCAACGACAAGGAACGCCCGATGAAGGACTACGACCTGGTGGTGATCGGCGGAGGTGCCGGCGGGCTCGTCGCTGCTCGCGAAGCCCGCCGCCGCAAGGCAAGTGTGGTCATCGTGCAGAACGGTCCGGTGGGCGGCGACTGCACGTTCACCGGGTGTGTTCCGTCCAAGACTCTCCTCTCCGCAGCGGCCCGACGGGTGTCGTTCATCGATGCGATGGGAGCCGTCCACGGCGCAGTATCTCGAATCGCCGCGACCGAGAACGCCGAGGCGCTGGCCCGGGACGGCATCGATGTGATCGACGGATACGCGCGGTTCGTCGAACCGACGCTGGTCGAGATCGATGGTCGCCGGCTGAGATCTCGTCGGTTCATCGTGGCCACCGGCGCACGGGCGTTGGTCCCTGACATTCCGGGGTTGCGTGAACTGGCGCCGCTGACGAACGAGACGTTGTTCGAGTTGACGTCCCAGCCTGCGTCGATGATCGTGCTCGGAGGTGGAGCCATCGGTTGCGAGATGGCCCAGGCCTTCGCTCGCCTCGGCACTCGCGTCACGGTGATCGAAGCAGCCGACCGCATCCTCGGCAAAGAAGAACCCGAGACCTCGGAGGTGATCCAATCCGCCCTCGTTGCCGACGGTGTCACTGTCAGGACAGGAACCGCTGCCACGACCACCGCGCGTACGGCTGATGGGCTGGTCGAGGTGCACACCGACAATGGCGAGCATGCGATCGCCGAGAAGATGCTGGTCGCAATCGGCCGGTCGCCGTCCGGGCGAGGGTTCGGACTCGAGGAACTCGGTGTCGAGATCGACGGGCGCGGCGCGATCGTGGTCGATGACACCTTGTCGACGAACGTGTCGGGTATCTGGGCGATTGGCGACGTCACTGCGCGAATGCAGTTCACACACGTCGCCGGGCGGATGGGTTGGATCGCAGCCACCAACGCCTTGTCCAAGCTCGCGCGGCTCCACAACGTGCGTTTCGATCCGCGTGCGGTCCCGTGGGCAACCTTCACGTCACCCGAAGTCGGTCGGGTGGGTCTCACCGAAGCCGAAGCTGCGGTCCGGCATCCCAAGGCCAGAGTCGCGTTCTTGCCGATGTCTCTGGTCGATCGTGCGATCGCGGTCGGCGCGGAGCAGGGCTTCGTGAAGTTGATCGCCGCGCCGCGCACAGCAATCGGTCATCTCGGCGGCGGCCGGCTCGTTGGCGCGACGGTGGTCTCGCCGACCGGTGGCGACGTCGTTCACGAAGCAGTGTTGGCGATGCAGACGAACATGTTCGTCGGTCGTCTTGCGCAGACCACGCACGCCTATCCGACGTGGTCGATGGCGATTCAGCAGGCGGCGTTGCAGTTCTTCGGCGAGTTGTCGGGTCTGCGCGCTCGCCCGGTGCACACATCCGACAGCGGAACGTGAGCGCTGACGCCAGGGCGGGAATCATCCGAGAGGTCGACCGGGTTCCATCTTTCATGGAATCAACACCGCAGACTCACCACACCACACCCCCTGCGGCGACCCACGAGATCGTCGTCTACTGGAGGCCCGGCTGCCCCTTCTGTTCGCGGCTGCGAGCCGGTCTACGCCGCTCGGGCCTCGAGGTACGAGAGATCAACATCTGGGACGACCCCGCCGCCGCAGCATTCGTCCGGTCTGTCGCCGGCGGCAACGAAACCGTCCCAACCGTGGTGGTGGATGGGCTGGCGCTCGTCAACCCGCCGACGCGACGAGTTCTCGAACTCGCCGACCGCAACGCTGATCCCGAGAGTTCGTCCACCCCGTCCAGGCAGGCGGGCTGGCTGCGACGGTGGATTCGGCCAGTGCATCCATGAGATCGCGTCTGTAGCCTCGCTCGAAGTAGCTTCATTTCGTCACGAGTCGGGCCTCGTGCGATGAGGCGTCGTGTCATGCCTCGTGCCGACCGGTCGACGTGAAAAGGCCAAGACGGCCAACGGCTATATTCCGGCCATGGCAAAAATATTCCTCAACCATCCGATCGCCGACTACGACACGTGGCGGCCGATCTACGACGCCGATACCCCCCGGCGCGAAGCAGCCGGGATGACGAACGTCGTCGTCCTACGCAACGCCGATGACCCGAACTCGATCTGGCTGGTCGGCGACGGTGATCCCGAAAAGTTCAACACCATGATGCAGGATCCCGGGTTGGCCGACGCGATGCAGAAGGCGGGCGTCACCGGTCCCCCGCAGGTCTTTTTCGCAACCTGATCGGGCGCAACCCTCATTCTCGGAGTCGGGCGGCGATCCCGTTCGTCAGGCGCTCGGCTCGATCATGACCGTCGGTGCTACGCCGACGATGTCTGCGTATGACCCGTTGCAGGAGGCCGGGCACGTGCCCCAGTCACGTTTCGGATAGTTGACCGACACCACGTAGTACTCACCCGCTGGGGTGTCGGCGGGGATCTGCAGCGGCGCAGTGGCTACATAGTCGTCCCTGAGGTCGCAGCCCGATGAGGCAACGCTGTTGGTGATCACCCCATCAGTGCTGAGTACGAGCAGCCCGGGATACTGGGCGAGGGCGGGTCCCTGGGCCTCGGCAGCGCTCACGTTCGCCCGGATCGAGTACAGCGTCGACGGGTCGGGTACGACACCGAACGGTATCAAGAACGCTCTCAGCGTGCCGGTGCGGCGCGGGTTGTTTCCGCTGTCCACGCAGCTGATGCTCCACGCTCCCGTCGAGAAGTCCTGTATCCAGTTCGGCCCATCGAGTGTGCCGGTCCAATGAACGGTCATCGCTGTACCGGCCTGCACCGTCGGCGTGAGCACGTCCATGGTGATCGCGATCGCAAACTCCCCGCCGTCCTGCGTAGCAGTGAGGCCGCCGCTGACCGGACCCGTTCTGACGATCACGGGCACCGTGCTGCTGGTCGCCGGCACCGTAGACGTCGAACTGCTCGTGGTGGACGAACTGGTCGATGTCGATTCGGCGGGCGCCACGCTGGTCGCGGTCGGCGCGACAGGCAGGAGTGACGGGGTGGTCGCAGCCGTCTTGTCGGGTGAGCCGCTACCAGCCGACACGACGATCACAGCGATCATCACAAGGAGCAGCGCGGCGACAGCGGCGGCGATGATCAAGCGCCGTTTCGACAGGCGGCGGACGCCGGACGGTTGGCCCGGCGTGTCTTGTTCCTTGCCGGGGCGCTCGTTGGGCGCACCTGCGCCTGACCCGCGGCCACGGACCGGCTCGCCGTCCCGCCCGAGCTCGTCGAGGTTCAACGCACCGGCGTCGGCCAAGTCGTCGTACAACCCGGCGGCGTCGGTGCTCGCGACGACCCGCTCGGTCGACGCTGACGCCAAGTACGTCTCGAGTACCTCGTCCAGCGTGCCGGCGTCGAGTTCGCTGAGGAACTGCTCGAGCAACGACGCCGGAACGACCGCGAAGGCCCTGCGATGGCCGTTGCTGACGGTGAAGACCGCCACGTGCCATGCCAGCCACGTGCACGCGACCGAGAGGTCGGGGCGCTCCCGTCGGTCGAGCGCTCGCCCGAAGACCGAGCCAGCGACGGATTGACGCGAGGACGACGCGATCGACGGCTGATCCGTCGGCAGCGGCGTGGTCGCGGTGACGAGGGCATCGACAGTGCGGAGCTCAGCATCGCCGACGACGCCGGCCAGCATCGACCGCGCGCATCTCCAACTCAGCCGAAGGTGTTCGCCGGCGGTGACCCGGCCGCCGCCACGCTTGCGCAACATGCTCGACCGACCGTGCCGGTACAGGTCGCAGCCGAACGCAGCGCGGTCGACGTAGAGCCCGAATCGTTGCACCGACGGCGCCGTCTCGACGCGCAGGCGTGGCGGCAGCTCGCGGCGAAATGCGCGATCTGTCACGGCCCGTTCGGCGGCGAGAGCGCTGCCGGCGGCGAACAGCGACGCGGCGCGCAGCCGCTCGCCATCCGCATGGTCTCCGCACAACTCGAGACGCCCGGGGCGCGGCCGAACCAGCAACCCGGGTGAGGATGGAGAGTCCAGCAGCAACATGAGCGCCGCAGCGAAACGTTCGACGTACACATGGGCCGCGGCTTGTACGACGTGATCGTGCATGGAGATGCTGATGTGGGTGGAGTAACCCTCGAACCGGTGACCGCGTGCGGCGTGTTCGAGCACCGACCGCCCAACACGAGCAAGACCGTCGGCGCGCATGCTGAAGCCGCAGTCCAGGGCGACGGGAGGTGTCGCTATCTCGGCTTCCGGACCGTCCGCTGTCACCACCCCGCCCCACCTGCATCGGCGCGCGAGGGCATCGGCCGGGTCGATCGCTTCGCCGTCGATGTCGAGGCTGCGAATCAGTTCACGGAAGTCGACCCGCTTTCCGGCGGCGCGCACGACGTACTCGTGCTCGATCCCGATGTATCGACGTCGCACGCCGAACTGCGGGCATGCATCGGTGAGAGTGCGCGCGAACGCCGCACTGAGCTGAGCTGCGGTGGAGCGCTTACCGACCGTCCGCTCCGACCGGATCACGGAGCAGGCGATTCCGGACTCGCGTCCGGATCGGTGTGCTCCCTTTCACGGCGCTCTTGCGCACGATCGCGAACCTCTGCGATTGCATGATCGACACTGTGCTCGATCGCCTTGTCGCGCAATGCACCGCCGGCCATCGTCGCCGTCTCGAACGCGACCCCTGTCACCGTCGTCGTCACGCGCCCGAGTGCGTCCTCTGCGGTTGCCTGAGCGGCCGCCACAACGTTGCCCTTCTCGCCCACGATGCCCTCCATCTTCCTGGATCCGTCCGATTCGCAGGTCGCCGGAGCCTAGCCGCCCCTACGGAAACTGACGACAAACGGCAGTATTCACCTATTTGGGTGACGGCCATCCACTCGTCGTGCAGTCATCCGGTCCCTTGCGCAGGTGGGTGACGGCGACGGCGCCGCGCCGTCGATCTCCAGTCCGCGCCGCGGCGTTGGAACGGATCAAGTTGTCGAGCCTCCTCGAAACCGGAACGTTTCCGGCTCAGGTCGGCTCGGCCCCCACCGCCTGTCGGGCCAGCGTCAGCTCGTGTTCGCCGACGACGAGATCGTTGGCGAAGGAATACCACAGGCGCTGCTCGGCGACAAACGTTGGAAGGCGACGAAGCGAGGCCTCGATCTCGCTGGTCGCGATGCCGAGTTGAATCAACGTCGACCGCATGCCGCTGGCATCGACGATGGCGCGGGCACGTTCGGGCCGGTTGTGCTGCAGTGTCGACATGATCAGCACTCCGATCGCAACGAGTTCACCGTGCATGATGGTGCGGCCGGTTACTTCCTCGAAGGCGTAGGCGAAGAAGTGTTCGCTGCCTTCCTCG
>JBDTYA010000174.1:0-8947 GCA_040005915.1 Ilumatobacteraceae bacterium | reverse complement strand
TCGGCGAGATGGTGACGGGCAAGGGCAAGCTCGGCGGCATCGAGGTGATGGGCGTCGTGTTCGTCATCGTCGGCTTCGCGTTCAAGGTCAGCGCCGTTCCCTTCCACACCTGGGCACCCGACACGTACGAAGGCGCGCCCACGCCGGTCACCGCGTTCCTCAGCGTCGCCTCGAAAGCGGCGGGTTTCGTGGCGCTGGTTTTGATGGTGTACCTCGCGTTCCCGCACGCCACCGACGTGTACCGCCCGTTCATCTGGGTGCTGTCGGCGTTGACGATGACGGTCGGCAACGTGCTGGCGCTGCGCCAGACCAACATCGTCCGCCTGCTCGCCTACTCCAGCATCAGCCAGGGCGGGTTCATCCTGATGCCGCTCGTGGTCGCCGGGTCCACTCGTTCGGCCGAGGCCTCGCTGCGCGCCATCGTGGTGTACCTCATCATCTACGCGGCCACGAACCTCGGCGCCTTCGCCGTCATCATCGCTGTCAGCCGCAAGACGCGCAGCGGCGAGATCTCCAGCTTCGGCGGCTTGTTCGGCTACGCACCCGGTCTGGCGGTGTTGATGACGATCTTCCTCGCCTCGCTGGCCGGCATCCCGCCGCTCGGCGGCTGGTATGCGAAGTTCGGGGCCTTCAATGCCGTGCTCAACGCGCGGAGCGGATGGGGTTACAGCATCGCCGTCATCGGCGCGGTCAATGCCGTGATCGCCACCGCCTACTACGTCACGATCATGCGCGAGATGTGGATGAAGCCGGCGCCCGACGGGGACGTCACGCCGGTGGCGATCCCCGGCTCGGTCAAGGCCGCGCTGGCCATCACGGGAGTTGCAACTGTGGTGTTCGGGGTCCTGCCCGGTGTCATCGGCTCGAGCAGCATCACCGAGCTCGCCGGTGCCTTCGGCCTCTGACGAGCTCGAAGCGGCGATCGTCGCTGCCGGAGGAGCAATTCGCTTCGACGAGTTCATGCGCATCGCCCTGTACGGCGTCGGCGGCTTCTATGCAACGGAGGGGCAGGCGGGTCGGCGCGGCGACTTCCTGACGTCGCCAGAGGTCGGTCCGTTGTTCGGCACCGTCGTGGCCCGTTGGATCGAATCGCAGTGGCATGAACTCGGGGAGCCCGACGACTTCACGGTCGTCGAGTGCGGTGCCGGGCCAGGGACCCTGGCGCGCTCTGTGTTGGCGGCGGCGCCACGGTGGCGTGGTCGATACGTCGCGGTCGAGACCAGCGCTGTGCAACGCAACCTGCATCCCGACGGCGTGATCTCCGTCGCGGACCTGCCGGACGGCCCTGTCTCGGGTGTGGTGATCGCCAACGAGTTGCTCGACAACCTGGCGTTCCGGCTCGTTGTGTTCGACGGCGGTTGGCGAGAAGTCGCGGTGTCGATGGGCGGCGACGGCGAGCCGGTCGAGAACACGATCCCGTTCGACTCGGCCGGCGACTGGCTGCCCTCGACCGCACCGCACGGGGCTCGGCTCCCGGTGCAGGAGCAGGCGGGGCGATGGGTGGACGCAGCGCAGCGAATGCTGGCCGAAGGGAGTGTGCTGGCAATCGACTACTGCACGTCGAAGACGGCTGAGCTCGCTGGTCAGCCGTGGCGGCAGTGGTTGAGGACTTATCGTTCCCATGAACGTGGCGGGCACTACCTGCGCAACGCCGGGGGTCAGGACATCACCGCCCAGGTGTGTCTCGATCAGCTACCTCCCCCGACTACCGTCGAGTCCCAGACCGACTTCCTGAGGCGGTGCGGCCTCGATGCGCTCGTCGAGGCCGGCAAGGCGGCGTGGGCGTCGGCCGCTGCTCGCCCCGACCTCGCCGCAATCAAGATGCGCAGCAGGGTGAGCGAAGCCGAGGCGCTCGTGGACCGCAATGGGCTCGGGTCGTTCTGTGTGCTCACGTGGCAAGTGCCTCGAACGGAGCACACGGTGCGTAGCCGTCTTGACGAAAAGTTCAGATAACCACGAAGCGTGCTTGACGAAGCGCCTACTGTGAGTGGGCCGAATGGCTCATCGTCGCCGAGCGCGGTGTTCAATTATTCTGGCCGGGAGCACGAGGCGCCGAGAGATCGGGACCGCAATTGGAAGGACGACAATGAGGCACGTCATTCGAGGCAGCGAGTCGAGTCAGCGCCGAGGCGAGCACACCAGGATCGGGGCCCTCGTTGCGACGTTCCTGCTCCTGATGGCTGGAATCGTGGTCTCCGCGCCGGGCTTGATGACCGCCAGCGCAGGTTCCACATCGACCTCTGCCGGCAACGGTGGCAAGGGGGATGACAAGAACCCCGACGACGGTCAGAACCATGGGCATGGGCATGGTCATGGACACGACAAGTGCGGGAACGACGACCAGAGCCAGCACGACGACGAGAACCAGAGCGACGACCAAAGTCAGACCGAGACCCAGAGCGCGAGCGACGATCAGTCGGGCGATGCCTCCGGCACGAGCGAGACCGACAAGGCCGCTGGGTTCACGGCCGCGAACGCCGGCAACAGCAACGGCAACGGCAACGGACATGGCCACGGCGACGGCAGCGACGAGACCTCGACGACCGTCGACGACAGCAACGGTGACAACAACGACGACGGCGGTCACAAGGACGACGGCGATCACAAGGACGACGGCGATCACAAGGACGACGGGAGCTGTGACGCGACGCTGACACTCGACAAGGTCGCCGCCAACAACCATGGCGGTGCTCTGACCGGTGACGATTTCCAGCTGCTGGTCGACGGCGTGCCGCAGGCGCAGCACGTGCCGCTGATCGTCACCCCCGACGTCGAGCACATCGTCAGCGAGGTTCCGCGACCCGGCTACCAACTGCGGGTCATCAGCTGCAGTGACGACGATCAGAACAAGCGCATGTCCGACGGCGGCACCGTCACGCTGTCGGCCGGCCAACACGTGTCGTGCGAGGTCACCAACGACGACATCGCCCCGACGGTCACGGTCCACAAGATCGTCGTCAACGACAATGGCGGCGACGCAGCGCCCGTGGACTTCACGCTCACCCTCAACGGACTGCCGGTCGCTCACGACCTACCGACCGACGAACTGATGGCCAACGCGGTCAGTGTTGTCTCCGAGGACGACACCATCCCCGGTTACGCGGCGACATCTGTGGTGTGCACCTCCGACATCCCCGGCTCGCCCAACGCCACGACCGTGCTCGACACGGGCAGCATCGAGATCACGCCGGCGCTCGGCGAGAACATCGATTGCACGATCACCAACGACGACATCGGTGTCACACCACCGGCGCAGCCGACCATCACTGTCGTCAAGACTGTCCACAACAACTGGGGCGGCACCCAAGTCGGTTCGGACTTCCAACTGCAGATCGACGGCGTCGACGCCACCCAGAACGAGGCCCACACGGTTGCGCCGGGAGTGCACACGATCAGCGAGCTGGCCCACTCGGACTACACCCAGATGGGAATCAGCTGCATCGATCTCGGCACCAGGCTCTCCGTCGGTGACGGCGGCAGCGTCGACCTGGTCGCCGCTCAGAACGTGAAGTGCACAGTCAGCAACGACGACAACGCACCGACGCTGACGGTGACGAAGCAACTCATCATCAACAACGGCGGCGCCGCCAACCCCGGCGACTTCCAGCTGCAGATCGACAACGTCAACGTGCCGCAGAACCAGGCTCAGCAGGTGCAGGCCGGTGCGCATACGGTCGGCGAGGTCGCCGTCCTCGGCTGGCTCCAGGTTGCCGTCAACTGCACCGACAACGTCACCCACCTGCCGGTTGCGTACAGCTCCGGCTTGACGCTGGCCCTCGGCCAGCACGTGACGTGCATCGTCTTCAACGATGACAATCCCATCGACCTGGCCATCACAAAGACCGCCGGCACCGCCGTCCAGGTCGCCGGTGGCGCCAACTTCGACTACACGATCACTGTCGACAACCTCGGGCCCCGAGACGCGTCGGCCGCCGAAGTCGTCACCGTCACCGACCAACT
The DNA here is from genome assembly GCA_040005915.1 of Ilumatobacteraceae bacterium. Lineage (GTDB taxonomy): Bacteria > Actinomycetota > Acidimicrobiia > Acidimicrobiales > Ilumatobacteraceae > JAENVT01. The sequence goes on along the minus strand of JBDTYA010000174.1, from coordinate 4,987 downwards.
TCCGGTGGGCCTGCAGTTCGTGTCGTTCCCCGCCAACTGCACCGCAGCCGGTCAGACGCTGACCTGCACCGTGGACCCGGCCGCCCTCGCGGTCGCTGATCCGGCGGTCGTGATCACGGTCACTGTCAAGGCCCTGCCCAGTGCAGCCAGCGGTACCTACACCAACATCGCGTACGTCGACACCCCTCAGGATTCGGCCTGCGTCGGTGAGGGCTGCGTGCCTGTGTGCGCAGCGACCAACAACGTGGCCTGCGCCGACGTCGTCGTGACCCAACCGGCCAGCGCCGATGTCTCGATCGTCAAGCGGGCGTCGGTGACCACGGCTCGGGTGGGGGATACCTTCGACTGGTTCCTCGACATCGCCAACAACGGCCCTGATGCGGCGACCAACGTTGTCGTCAGCGACACAGTGCCACTCAATTTCGGCGTGGTCTCAGCGCCCTCCTCCGGTGGCTTCTCGTGCACCACCACTGGCAACGCCGTGTCGTGCACATCTCCGGGAATGGCCAACGGGGCGACGGCCACGATCACGGTCCGGGTCACGGTGGTCGCGGCGAGCAGCGCCACCGCGATCATCGTCGGGCCGGTGACCAACACAGCGACGGTGTCGACGACATCCAACGACCCGAACCTGGCAAACAACACGAGCTCGGCGTCGGTCGACCTCAGCGCTGTCCAGAGCCTTGCGCCTGTTCCGCCGGTTGTTACCCCGGCCGCCCCGGCCGCCGGCGCCAGCACACCGCAACTGCCGCGCACGGGCAACGGCCCACTCGACGGGCCCCTGAGCCTCGCAACACTGCTGATCGGCGGCGGCATCATCTCGCTGATCATCGGCCGGCGACGCCGGATCGTGACAGCCCAATAGGTGTCAGCGTGACGTTGTCGGCCCGCAGGGACGGTGGGCCGGCGACGTCACCGCTGCGCAGGGCGTGTGTCGCGCCGCTTCGCTAACGTGCGCTCATGGGGTTTACGACATGAGCGACGACCGCAACACCATCGACGACCTGATGCTGGAGAACCGCAAGTTCCCTCCGTCTGCCGATTTCAAACGCCAGGCATTGGTCACCGACACTTCGATGTACGACGACGCCGACCAGGATTACCAGGGCTTCTGGGCACGCCAGGCCGCCGATCTGTTGTCGTGGGCCAACGATTGGGAGACGATCTGCGAATGGAAGCTGCCCTTCGCCAAGTGGTTCATCGGCGGCCAACTCAACGTCAGCTACAACTGCCTCGATCGCCATGTCGAGGCCGGTCGTGGCGACAAGGTGGCCTTCTACTGGGAAGGCGAGCCGGGTGATTCCCGTGTTCTGACCTACGCCGACCTGCTCGACGAGGTGCAGAGGTTCGCGAACGCCTTGAAGGACCTCGGGGTTCAGCGCGGCGACCGCATCAACATCTACTTGCCGATGATCCCCGAGGCGGCCATCGCCATGCTGGCGTGTGCACGCATCGGTGCCGCGCACAGCGTCGTGTTCGGAGGGTTCAGTGCCCAGTCGTTGTCGGACCGGATCAACGACGCCGAGGCCAAGGTGTTGATCACCGCGGACGGCGGCTACCGGCGCGGTGAGGTCTTCCCGCTGAAGCCGGCGGCCGATGACGCGATCGCCTCGGCACCGACCATAGAACACGTCGTCGTCGTCCGCCGCGGCGGAAACGAGGTCGCGATGACGGAAGGGCGCGACCACTGGTATCACGATCTGATCGCGGCTGCCGATCCGGTGTGCCCGGCGGAGCCGATGGACTCCGAGCAGCTGCTGTTCCTGCTGTACACCAGCGGCACGACGGGCAAGCCGAAGGGGATCATGCACACGGCCGGCGGCTATCTCACGCAGGTTGCCTTCACCCACAAGTATGTCTTCGACCTGCACCCAGAAACCGACGTGTTCTGGTGCACCGCCGATGTCGGTTGGGTCACCGGACACAGCTACATCGTCTACGGGCCGTTGGCCAACGGGGCCACCAGCGTGATGTACGAGGGTGTGCCCAACCATCCGGCAAACGATCGGCTGTGGGAGATCGTCGAGAAGTACAAGGTCACCAAGTTCTACACGGCACCGACTGCCATCCGCACGTTCATGAAGTGGGGTGCTGCCGAGCCCGCGAAGCATGACCTGAGCTCCTTGAACGTGATCGGCTCCGTCGGCGAGCCGATCAACCCCGAAGCGTGGATGTGGTACCGAGAACACATCGGCGGCGGCAAGTGTCCGGTGGTCGACACCTGGTGGCAGACCGAGACCGGTGGGATCATGATCAGCCCGTTGCCGGGGGCGACGACCACCAAGCCGGGATCGGCGACGTTCCCACTTCCGGGTGTCGGTGCCGAAGTCGTCGACGATGCCGGCAAGCGTGTCGAGCGCGGCGGCGGCTACCTCACCCTCACCCATCCCTGGCCGGGCATGCTGCGCGGCATCTGGGGCGACGAGCAGCGGTACGTGGAGACATACTGGAGCCGCTTCGAGGGCCGCTACTTCGCCGGCGACGGCTGCAAGCTCGACGACGAAGGATACTTCTGGCTGCTCGGCCGGGTCGACGACGTCATGAACGTGAGCGGGCACCGCATCTCTACGACCGAGGTCGAGTCCGCTCTCGTCTCACATCCTGCCGTCGCCGAGGCGGCGGTGGTCGGCGCGCTCGATGACACCACCGGTCAAGCGATCATCGCCTACGTCACTCTGCGCGGCGGCAGCGACGTCGGCGTCGGCGACCTCCGCGACCACGTCGCCACCGAGATCGGTGCCATCGCCAAGCCGAAGACCATCTACTTCACTCCCGATCTCCCGAAGACCCGCAGCGGCAAGATCATGCGCCGGCTGCTGCGCGACGTTGCCGAGGGGCGCAACCTGGGCGACACCTCGACACTGGCCGATGCTTCCGTGGTGGGTGAACTGCAGCGCCGTGCGGCCGAAGTGGGCGGCGAGGACTGAGCAGCGACGGGCGTTATTGGGCTTAAGCAAGCGACTGCAGCTGCCGATACTCGGTAGGTGACGGACGAGGAAGTGGCGAGCCAGCCTGGCGGCGTGGCGACGCGCACCGAGGGGCAGGGCGATGCACCGGTCGTGGAGCCCGTGTTCACTCCGAAGGACTTCCGCCTCAACCTCGGCGCCCGGCTCGGCGTCGTCGAAGAAGCCCCACCGCCCGGCACAGTGGAGCCTTTGTCCGATCTCGACAACCCGGCGATCCGCAAGCTGACCTGGGAACACGTCGTAGCCGACCGGACGGAGTCGTCCACCCCGCCGTCCAAATCGCCACCGCACACATCGGCAACGACCGTTCCGTTGCCGCCGCCCAGTCGCGTCGCTCCTCCGGCTCCGCCGAAGCCACCGTTCGAACCGCCGGCGACGCACTCTTCCGCGAAACCGACCAAGTCGCGAGCCACCAGGACGAAGCCCGTCGTCGAAGTGTCGACGGTCGTCGAGGAGGAGATCGAAGCCGACCCCGAGATCGACGCCGACAACCTGCTGGAGCCCGACGTCGTCGTCGATGAGGACGAGTCGATCCATCAGCTCGAAGTCGAGGACGACGATGAGGATCCTGAGCCGGCCGTCGAGGTCGTTGCCGAGGTCACCGTGGTTGCCCGACCCGCTGAGGAAGCGAAACCGGAGATCAATCGGCTGGCATTCGTTCCCGATCAGATCGACGACGACTCACCGATCGAGCTCCCTCCGATCACGCCGTCGGGTCCGGTCGTCGCTCACCCCCAGAGCGTCTACGCGCCGGTCCTCGCCGAGACGCTCTACGTGCCTCAGCCGCAGCAGGTGCCGAAGAAGGTCGTACCGATAGCGACCGCCGATCCGAAGATGCAGCGCCGTCAACCGAGCCGCAAGCCGAAACGACACCTCTTGCGCAGCTTCATGACACTGGTCGTGCTGTTCGGTCTGTTGGCCGGAGGTGCCTTCGCCGCCAAGAAGTATCTGCTTCACCAACCGAAGTGGTCGGTGGAGCTGAAGCCGCTCGCCGACGGCGTGGCCAGGACAAGGGACCTGCAGTACAAGGAAGCGGTCGAGATCACCGAACTTCCGGTGGCCGACTATGCCCGGCGACTCGCGGCGACGCCTGCCGTCACCACCGCGGACAAAGCACCGGCCTGGAGGGCATTGGGACTCCTGACCGGCGAACTCGACCTCGAAGCGGTCGGCCGCCAGGCACTCAACGACTCGCCTGCCTTCTACGATCCGGCGACAAAGACGATCGTCGTCAGCAGCGACCTCGCGCCGTACGAGCATCTCTATCGATTCGCGATTCGCCGAGCATTGACGATGGCCCTGCTCGACCAGCAGTACGACTGGAGCACCCGGGTTGCCGCAGCATCGCCGGCGGTGGCGTTGGGGATTCGGGCGACCATCGACGGCGACGCGTTGCGAGTCGCCAACACACTCGCTGCCGACGATGCTCCGGATCAGCTCGCGCCAGAGCTGTTCACCTTCGTGCAGGGCCACGGCAACACGGTGTCGCCGTCGCAGTTCGCGGCAACGCTCGCCGGTAGGGCCGGCGTTGCGATGCGGCCGACGATCTCTTCAATGGCCAACGATCCTGTCGCTCTCGCCGCGCTCGAGCTGTCGACACCGGGCAGCGACGCCGTCCTCGACGTCACCGGTGGGTCGTCGACCGTGGTTTCGCCCACCGGCGCTCAAGGGATGACGTTCTGGTACTACGTACTGGCCAGCCGGATCGATGACACGCAGGCCTGGTCCGCCGCGCTTCGATGGAGCGGCGACACCCTGGCGACGTCGACCGGCTCCACGAGCCAGTGCGTCGACGCCACGGTCGCCGCCCCGGATGCCGACGGCGCGGCCCTGATGTTGGGTGCTTTCCAAGCGTGGGCTGCCGCTGCGCCGGTCGAGTCGACGACAACCGTGACACCGGTCGATGGAAATCAAGTCGCTATCCGGGCCTGTGACCCGGGCGCGGCGGTCAGTGCCCAAATCCCCGCTCGCATCCCCGTCGCCTTCGGCGGCGCCGCAGTCGAGCGGGCGCTCGTGGAGGC
>JBDTYA010000173.1:0-6049 GCA_040005915.1 Ilumatobacteraceae bacterium | reverse complement strand
GTTGGTTTGGCGGGTCGGTTGGTTTGCCGGGTCAGCTGGTCTGGCGGATCAGTTCGTCGAAGAGGCCTTGCTGCTGGGGGTCCTCGGCTGCCGAGTCCTCGGGGTGCCACTGGGTGCCCACGATCCATCGCGCTCGGTCGAGCTCGACTGCGTGGATGATGCCGCTGGAGTGCCGGCCCACGACACGCAGTCCGGAACCCAAACGGTCGAGTGCTTGGTGGTGCACGCAATGACAGCGTTCGGGCATCTCGGTGCCCATCGCCTTGGCGATCCGCGAGCCGGCCTCGAGTTGGGTGGTGGTGAACCGCAACCAATGATCGTCGCTCCCTATGTCCTGCACCAAGGTCCCACCGAGGGCGACGTTGAGGATCTGCAGGCCGCGGCAGATGGCCAGTACCGGCTTGTCGGCGGCGATCGCCGCGGTCACCATCGCCAACTCCATCGCATCGTGTTCGGGCACGATCCCGTACAGCGAATCCTCCGTGGCCTCCTCGCCGTAGCGACGCGGGTCGATGTCGCCTCCGCCGTGGAACACGACAGCGTCGCATCGCTCCAGCAGCGAAGGGATGTCGTCGATGAGACCTGGGATCGGCGGCAGCATCAATGGAATCCCGCCGGCGCGCTCGACCGAACGGAAGTAGTTCTGGCCGGCGGCGAACGGCCGGCCGCGCACACCCTTGGCCTCGTCGGATTGGCGGCCGACGATGACGACGACTGGCTTCACGCCGTCAGTGTAAACCTGCGCGCTTGACCAGTTCGTCGTAGATCGCCTGCTGCTGTGGTTGGCGCGTCGCCGTGTCCTCCGGGTGCCACTGCAATCCCACGACCCACGCCTTCGCCGGCAGCTCGACTGCTTCGAGTTGCCCATCCTCGCTGTAGCCGATCGGCACCAACCCTTCACCGAGTTTGTCGATGCCCTGGTGGTGCACGGAGTGGCAGTGGTCGAGATGGGTGTCGCCGACGACGTTGGCGACGATCGATCCGTCGACGAGCTTCACCGAGTGCTCGCGCATCCAGTGCTCGTCGTTGCCGATGTCCTGCATCAACGTGCCACCCAACACGATGTTGAGCACTTGCATGCCACGGCACAGCGCCAGCATCGGCAGGTTCAGCTCGAGGGCCGCAGTGGCGATTGCCATGTCGAGCTCGTCGTTGGCGGCGACGATCCCGTACAACGAGTCCTCGACGGGCTCCTGGCCGTAACAGCGCGGGTCGATGTCGCCGCCGCCGGGGAGCAGCACGCCATCGAAGTGCTGCAGCACCGTCAACGCGTTCTCGCTGAGCTCGTGGATCGGGGGAACGAGCACGGGTACCCCGCCGGCGCGGGCGACGGCCCGGCTGTATGGCTGACTGCTCGAGAACGCGTCGCGCTTTCCCTCGTCGCTGAAGGTCAGGACTCGAGCACAGACTGCGATCAGCGGGGGCGGTTGACTCATGGCGCCGCAATTGTAGGTGTCAAGATGTTCGGCAGCTTCGTCGTCGCGTCCAGGGAGATCGGGAGCTCGTGGATTTCATCTTCATGCTCACACGATCCGACGAGACCGTCGTCGATTGCCTCGACACATGGGATGCCATAGAGAACGTCGGCCTGCAACACGCCGGCTTCAAGGACGTCGGTGTCGAGGTACCGACACTCGTCGAGTTGAACAGGCGGATGCAGGCGAACGGGCTGACGACCTACCTCGAGGTCGTCAGCACCTCGTTGGAAGCATGCCTACGGAGTTCGCGCGCCGCGGTCGAGATCGGTGTCGATCGCCTGATGGGTGGCACCGCGGTCGACGAGACGATGGAGATCATCGCCGGGACAGGCATCGACTACCTACCGTTCCCGGGAGTGCCGGTCGGCCACCCGACGCATCTGGGCGGTGACGCGGAACTGGTCGAACGGCAATGTCGCGAGTTCGAAGGGCGCGGTTGTGCCGGTGTCGATCTGCTGGCCTACCGCGCCACCGAGGCCGACGCGCTGGACCTCGTTCGCGCTGCCCGCCGTGGAATGGATGGCTACCTGGTCGTCGCCGGCAGTGTGTCGACCGCGACCCAGATCGACGACCTGCGAGACGCGGGCGCTGACGCCTTCACGATCGGATCGGCGGTGTTCGACGGATCCTTCTCGCCGGACAAGGGCCACATCGTCTCGCGGTTGCGCGATGTACTGGACGCAGCCCGGTGACACCGCCACCGCTGTCGGGAATGCCTCGACGCCGGCGGCTACCCTGCCGACCGTGCCCGAATCCATCCGTTTGATCAATCCGACCGACGAAACCGTGGTCCGCGAGGTGCCGCTCGCAACGGTCGAAGAAGTCGATGTGGCGATCGCCAAAGCCGTGCACGCCGGGCCCGAGTGGCGGGCGATGGCACCTGCGGATCGGGCCCGATTGATGCGGCGGTTCGCCGACAAGATCTCCGATCACGCCGATGAGCTCGGCCGGTTGGAGACAGCGAACATGGGCATGCCGATCGCGAGCAGTACGTGGTGTGCCAACGCCGCAGCCGACGTCGTGCACTACTTCGCAGGCGCCATCGACAAGCACACCGGCTCGACCATCCCGGTCGCCGGCGGGATCGACGTGACCTTCCACGAACCACTGGGCGTCGTCGGCCTCATCACGCCATGGAACTTCCCCGTGCTGATGGCGTCGTGGAAGATCGGGCCTGCTCTGGCTGCGGGCAACACGGCGGTGATCAAGCCCGCCGAGATCACTCCGTTGACGACCATGCGACTCGGAGAGCTGGCGCTCGAGGCAGGGATTCCCGACGGCGTGCTCAACGTCGTCGTCGGTACCGGCACCGAGGTGGGCTGGCGGTTCGTCGAACATCCCGACGTGCGAAAGGTCGCCTTCACCGGCTCGACGGCCGTGGGCAAACGGATCATGGCCGGCTGCGCGGAACAGGTGAAGCGAGTGACCCTCGAGCTCGGCGGGAAGAGCGCGAACATCATCTTCGCCGACGCTGATCTGGAGAAGGCCGCCACCTCGGCGCCCGGTGCGGTGTTCGACAACTCTGGGCAGGACTGTTGCGCGCGTAGCAGGGTTCTCGTCCAACGATCGGTCTTCGACCGCTTCGTCGAGATGTTCGTCGCCGCCTCAGCTGGTTGGAAGGTCGGCGATCCGATGGACCCGGAAACGGCGATGGGCCCTCTGGTGACCGCGCAACATCGCGAACGGGTCCGCGGATTCACCGACTCACTCGACACGGTCTTCACCGGCGAGGTGCCGACCGGCGCCGGCTTCTGGCATCCGATCATGATCGCCACTCCGTCCGACCCGGGTGCCGACGTGTGCCGCGACGAGATCTTCGGCCCGGTGGCGGTCGTGATCCCGTTCGACGACGAAGCCGACGCCATCCGCATCTGCAACGACAGCATCTATGGGCTCTCGGGCTCCGTGTGGACGGGCGACGGTGCCAAGGCGATGCGGGTCGTGCGAGCGATGGAGGCCGGTGCGATCAGCGTCAACTCCAACAGTTCGGTGCGGTACAGCACTCCGTTCGGCGGCTTCAAACAGAGCGGGTTCGGCCGGGAGCATTCGATGCAGGTGCTCGAGCACTACACCGAGTTGAAGAACGTGTTCATCGCCACCTGATCGACAGGGCTTCGGGCCCGGCACGTCAGCGCGTACGGTGGGTGCCATGCGCGCCCTGTTGATCGCCAACGCCGCCGATGCGGATGGAGGCTTTGTCGCCGAACGATTCCGGAGCCACGGGTACTCGTTCACCGAATGCCACCGCGAGAACCTGACCGACTGGCCGGCGCTCGCCGGCTACGACCTCGTGCTGACACTCGGTAGTGAGTGGAGCGTCTATTGGCCTCACGTCGCCGAATCGGTCGCCGCCGAGGCGAACGTGATCCGCGACGCGCACGGCGCGGGCGTACCCATCTACGGGATCTGCTATGGAAACCAGATCATGTCGCACGCGCTCGGCGGCACGGTCGAGCGGGCTCGCGAGCCTGAGATCGGCTGGCTGCGGATCGTCAGTGATCTGCCGGAGGTGATCGCTGAGGGGCCGTGGATGCAATGGCACTCGGACGTCGTCACCGTGCCACCCACTGCTCTCGAGCTGGCCCGCAGCGCGGTAGGCCCACAGGCCTGGCGCATGGGCCGCAGCTTCTGCACGCAGTTCCATCCGGAAGCAACCGAGACGATGATCAGGCGATGGGCCCTGAGCGACGGCGGCTCGGCCGAACTGTTGAAGCGCGGCATCATGCCCGATGGACTTGTCGAGGAGACACGCAGCAACGTCGCCGACAGTCGACCCGCGGCCCAGCACTTGGTCGACTGGTTCCTACACACCGTCGCCGGCGCTTGAAAGCGGCGGCTAGACGACGTCGGACGACAGGTCGATGACGTCGAGTTCGCAAGCGAGCTGATCGAGGCCCATCGCGCCCATGCCGAGCACGACCTGATGAAATCGCTTGAGGTCGAACTTGGGCCCGAGCCGGCGGCGAGCCCTGTCACGACCGTCAAGGAACACGCGCTCGCCCACCTTGTACGAGATCGCTTGACCGGGCATGCCCAGGTACCGGTCGACCTCCGAGACGAGGTACTCGGGCGGGTACCCGGTGCGCTTGCGTAGGAACGGAAGGCCCAGCTCCGTCCGCCACGTCTCGCCGGGATGGAAGCCTTCGTTGCGGGGTATTCGCATCTCGCAGTGCAGGCCGATGTCGACGACGACCCTGGCGGCGCGCAACGCCTGCCCGGCGAGCCACCCCAGTTCGTACACCGGATCATCGAGGTACCCGAGCTCGTGCATCAATCGTTCGGCGTACAGGGCCCACCCTTCTCCGTGCCCGGAGATCGCGACCCCGAGTCGTTGGAATCGCGTCAACGACTCTGCCTGATGCATCATCTGCGCCAGCTGCAGGTGGTGCCCTGGCGCGCTCTCGTGGTACTCGGTCGACAGCGCCTCCCACAGGGGGAAGATCGTCTTCCCCGATACCGGGTGCCAGATCTGACCGGGACGGCTGAAGTCCTCGCTCGGCGGCGTGTAGTAGGTCGCCGCCGGTCCGCCGGCGGGTGCCGCCATCGCTTGGCAGCGGTGCAGCGGTGCTGGGATGTCGAAGTAGTTGCCGTCGAGCTCGGCGATCGTTCGATCGATCACGTCCTGACTCCAGGCAATGAAGTTGTCGCCGCCTTCGACGACGTATCGAGGGTCGCACTTGAGCCGATCGATGCATTCGTCGCGCGTTGTACCGGGCATGATCAGCTCGACGAGGGCGGCGACGCGATCTTCGATCCTGTTGAGCTCGTCCCAACCCCACTGGTACGTCTCGTCGAGATCGAGTTCGGTGCCGTTGTGGTACCTCGCGAACAACCTGTACCGCTCGGCGCCCACGGGGTCGTGAGCGGTGGCGATCGACGCGTAGTCGTTGCCGAGCCACTTGGCGAACTCCAGGAACGCATCGGCTGCGATCGTCGCCTCGCCCGACAGGTCGACACCATGCGCGACCGCGGCGCTCTCGGCGATCAGTTCGGCGAAGTATCCCTCGGGGCCTCCCCACACCTCGCACTGACGGGCGCATGCGACTGCCTGCCGGCGGGCGGCGACCTGGCCCTTGCCGGCGGCGTACTGGAAGCTGGAGCGCAACCTGTCGAGTGCCAGCGGTACCACCGCCAACCTGACGCGGACGGCGTCCCAATCCTGCTCGGTCCGGCGCGGCATGAAGTCGAAGATCTCGCGGATGTACTCGTGGTGGCTGTTCATGATGCTGAGCCAACGGTGGTACTCACCGGAGTCGATCAGGTCGGCCTCGGCCTGCACCCGCTCGCGCATGACCTCGATCGCGATGCGATCTCGGCGAGTGCTCGGTTCGAGCTTGCACAGGTCGCCCAGGGTGCGGCGTTGTAGCTCGAGTCGCGCCGACCATCCCTGAGGCGAGTAGTCGGTGATCTCGTCGTCGTGGCCCGCAACTCCCCAGAACGTCGCCAGCATCGGATCCAGTGCGGCGCACTGCACGATGAACTGATCGGACAGCTCGAAGATGTCTGTCGCGACGCGCGGATCCGCCGGCGGTCCGCGGCCGTCGACGGCCGGCTCGTTCTCTGTCACCTTC
>JBDTYA010000172.1:0-6993 GCA_040005915.1 Ilumatobacteraceae bacterium | reverse complement strand
AGATGTTGACTATGACCGGGGTTCCGCGAAGTCCGACGAGCACACCTTCGAACTGGGCTTCCGACAGGTCGGTCAAGTGGCCCGCCTCTGGAAGCGTGACCGGATCACCAACGGGTTGAAACGATGGTTCGTTCGAAGGTCTCGTCACTGCATAGCCGACGATTGCCACCAGCGCGACTACGGCGAGGAACTTCGTACGGCGGCTGCTGCGGTTGTCGAACTCGGGCGGGTCTTCGACGGCGGGCTCCACCGGCGTCAAACTACTACATGGTGTAGAACGTAGTGGTCAGCCGGCGCAGAGCGCAGTGAGCAGGCGAACGAGATGGTGGAGCTGAAATGCCGCCAGTGCGCCGGTGACCGTGATCGCACCCCACAGGGCGGCTCGGGCACTCGAACGCAGCGGTGTCGCCGGAGGCGCCAACAAGGCGGCCACCCTTGCCGGTACGCCGAGCCCGGCGAAACTCATCGCCTCCACAGGCGTGATGCTGCGCAGCGCGACCTTGCCGAGCGTTCGCGCGACCAAGCCTCGGTCGCCGCAGTGCGCGACGGCTGTTTCATCGGCCCATCGTTCGAGCGAGAACTGCAATCGTCCGGCCAATGGGCGGAGCAGCGGCACGACTGCCGCAGCAAGCTGCGCGACAAGGAGGTAGCGGTCATGGCGGTGGCGGGCGTGAGCGTGTTCGTGGGCGAGGACGACGGCTTGCTCGGCGTCGTCGAGCAAGTTGACAAGCCCGCTCGACAGCACTATGTGGCCGCCGCGGCCCGGGAGGGTGAACGCAAATGGTCGCGCATGATCAGCGATCTCAATGGTGCCGGGATGGTCATGGCGTAGCCGTCGGTGCGCCACGATCACAGCCCGGGCGCGCGCGACCCCGGCGGCCGTGAGGGCCAACGTCGGCAGCCCTACCCAACCCGGGATGGGATCACGGACGCCAAGGGCCTTCGCGCACCAGTCCAGCCGTCCACCTAGAAAGGGAAGGTGGGTGAGGTATCCGAGCGAGACAATCCACAGCGTCGGCACTGCCGCTATGGCGACGACTGCCAGCGTGACCGTCACGGCCTTGGAAGCGACGACCGGGGGAAGACGACGATGCGCCGCCGTCACCAACACGGCGAGCACCAATGCGACGCCGAGTGGAAAGAGTATGGAGGGGAACATCAGCCGTCGACTTCGCCGAGCATCGCCCGCAACGCCTTGAGGTCCTTCTTCGACAGGCTCCCGACGAACCCCGCGAGCACCTGGCCTTTGTCGGATGCCGAAGAGAGGACTTCACCGATGCGTCGGACGGCAAGTTGCGACTCGTCGATTCGGGATTCGTAGGCGTAGGCGCGTCCGGATTCGGTCCGTTTCACCAAGCCCTTGGTGTGAAGCCGACCGAGCACGGTTGCCACGCTCGTGTACGCAAGTTCGGAGCCGAGACGATCTTTGATCTCACCTGGTTGCAGGGGACCATCCGCGGCCCACAGCACTGCCATGATGTCGTGCTCCAATGCTCCATCCGGCCGCTTCGCCATCTGACACCTCCCCGAGCAGACTAGCCGGGTCCAGCCGTGCTCTTACGCAATGTAGTTTCTGGTCCTCGAATCGACCGTGGAGCCGCCTAGTCATTTCGCAGCCCGACAAACAGAACGCCGCCCTGTCACCTACACTGTGTAGTAATCACTGGGCACTCCATCCCCCGAAAGGCCCCACATGAAGTATCGATCCATTTCCATCATCGCCGTCGTCGGCATGCTCGGAGTCGCCGCATGCGGCAACGACAAGACTGCCAGCCCGGCCACGCAACAGGCATCCGCAAGCGCCCCGACAGCCGGTACGCCTGCCGCTGGCGCATCGTTCAACCATGCCGACGTCACTTTCACTCAGAGCATGATCCCGCACCACCAGCAGGCCGTCGAGATGGCCGACATGGCGCTCGACCCGAAAGTCGGCGCCGGCGAAAAGGTCCGCGATCTTGCCTCGCGGATCAAGACTGGACAGAACCCGGAGATCGAACTGATGAATGGATGGCTGACCGCGTGGGGTCAACCCATGCCGATGGACATGGGTCCCGGACAAGACATGGCGTCGATGGACGGCATGATGTCAGCACAGGAGATGAGCTCGCTCGGCGCGATGACCGGACCGGCTTTCGACAAGACGTGGCTTGAGATGATGATCCGCCACCACCAAGGCGCGATCGCCATGGCGCAGACCGCCAAGGCCGGCGGCTCGAACACCGACGTCCTGGCGCTCGCCGATCAGGTGATCACCGCCCAGCAGGGTGAGATCGCCGAGATGAACACCATGCTCGCCGACGGTTGAGGCGATTGTTCACAAACCTTCTTGCACAACTGCGAGTGAATACGTCCCTGTCCAGGGATCAGCTGTCTGTGCGGTCGTTGAGGGCCTCGAGACGCTGGCGCTAGTTGGTCGTCGTTGCGGTCTCGCCTCGGGCGGGCCTTTCGGCGACGATTTCCTGCGTAGTGCGGAGGCTGTTGGTAGTTGCTCGGTCGTCAATGCGCAAGCGCGGGCCATGTAGTGCCACCGTGGTTGGGGCCGCTGGAGCTGCGGTCTGCCGCACGAATTTGAAGTCGGGACGACGCGTGTGTGGTCCAGGTGATAACTGTTGGTTGGTCCAACCGATCGTGTCGTCGGTCACCGCGACGGTTGCGGCGAATATCACTGTCGCCCCCGTGACGGTGGACATCGGTTGGCGTCAGGTGCCGACCAGTGCCTTCGTGCCCCTCTGGTCGAGGCGACATTCGTGAACGATTTGTCGTCGGCGAAATCTCCCTTTGGTATGAAGCCGGTGGCAGTGACCGTGGGGTCTACGGAGACGTGATGGTGACGGGCGTGATGGTCGAGTGCAGGGCCCTCACGGCGAGCCACGTGGTGATCGGAACGGCGGAGACCAGGCCGATCGAACCGACCAGCGATCGGATGATCTCGGTAGCGATCACTTCGCGACCGGCGAGTGATCCGACGGATTGATGAGCCGGCGTGAACAGCAGCAACAAGGGGAGCGCGGCGCCGGCGTAGGCGAGGAAGAGGGTGTTGACGGTCGCCGAGATGTGGTCTCGGCCGATGATGACTGCCGACCGATAGAGCTGCGCGGACCCGAGATCTGGTTGCGCGGCGTGGAGCTCTGAGACGGCTGCGACCTGAGTGACGGTGACATCGTCGAGCACACCTAGGGCTCCAATGACGAATCCGGCAAGCACGATGCCCTGCAGATCGACTTTGACTCCAAGCGATGTCAGGTATAGGGCGCTCTCATCGGAGAGCCCGGTCAGGTTGCTCCAACTGACGAAGAGCATCGACAACACGGCGGTGACAGCCAGGCTGGCAAACGTTCCTAGTAGGGCGACCGAGGTCGGGATGGTGAAGCCATGTGCGAGGTACAAGGCGATGAACGCGATCAGTGAGGAGGCAACGATGGCCACCATTACCGGGCTGTTGCCGTCGAGGATCGATGGTAGGAGGAACTTGACGATGACAACCAGGCTTGCCGCGAGCCCGGCGATCGCTCCGAGTCCACGCCACCGACCAAGGATGAGGACAGCTCCGATGAACACGATGGTCAGGATCCACATCGGTGTGGCGCGTTGGTAGTCGTAGAACGAGAACGATGCAGTGCCATCTGGGTTGACCGTCATGTCGACGTAGATGTCGTCGCCGGGATGTAGGCCGATCACAGCTCCGACGGGCTGTTCGATCGTCGGCCCGGCCTTGGGTACCTCGCCCGATCCCCGTGGGGCCTCGGGCGGTGTCGTGTCCATCCCTTCGATACGGACGCGGACGAAGTTGCATGGCGTGTTGTCGGAGGCGGTCGTTCCTGAGCACGCAGCCTTCGTGACATCGACAACTTGCGCTTTGATCGGTGGCTCGGAGAAGAGGCTTGCGTCGGAGCCTGACGCCGCGCCTCCGTTCGGCCAGAAGACCGCGAGCCCGATCAGTGTCACCAGCGCAGCGAGCCCGACGGCGGACCAGATCGCCACGACCGTTTTGGGTGACTGAACAACAGGCTGCATCCCTGCATCGGCGCCGGTGGTCGGTCTGCCGTGACCGTGACTGTGGTGAGGCACTGGATCCATTGTTGCTGGGCAATTTCGTCAGTTGGGGGATGGCAGTCAAGAGCTGGTGTGGGGGCTGACTTGTTACGACACCACGTAGGAGCTACGGTGATTCCGTCATGAGATCGCAACATTTGGTGGGTGGGTGCGTCTCACGCGGTCGGATCGGTCGGGTTGTGCTGACGATGGCGTTGGTGGTTTCGCTGCTTCCCGCCCGAATGACAGCGGCCGCGAACTCCAACCTGACGTCGGACCAGGTCGCCGCCGAGATACTCCGCACGCAAGCAAAGGCGGACAAGACGGCACAGCTGTGGTCGGAGGCACAGATCCGTGTGGAGGACGTTGCAGCGGAAATTCGGGCCAGCGAGGCCAAGGTCGCCGCTGCCTCGGCGCAATACTCATTTCTGCAAGCAGGCCTCGCTCGAATAGCCATCGACCGGTTCACCGGCGGCGCCCCTCCGTCGATCCTTCTTGTCGCAGTGAATCCCACTGAAGCGCTACAGATGAACGTGCTGAAGAATCTCGCTCTGGACGCCGGCTCGGCCGATCTCGACACCCTCGACGCCGTACGCGGTGACCTCGAGAGCGAACAGACCCATCTCGATGCGTTGAACACCAAGAACACCCAACTCGTCGCCGACCTCGCAGTGCGCCAGTCGGAGACCTCTACCCAACTCGCAGACCTCGCCACGCTTCGACAGCAGCTCAAGAACGCAGAGGTCAAGCGTGCCTACGAAGCGCAGTTGACCAAACAGCGTCAAGATGAGGCCAAGGCGGCCGCCGAGCGAGACACGAAGGCAGCTGCGGACCAAGCGGCCCTCGCCGCCTCCGCTGCCAGCGTCAGCCGGCCAGTCCAGGCAAGAGGTAGCGGGTTGACACGAACCCCTCCGGCTCCTCCGGCTCCTCCGTCGTCGCCGGTCTCAACGCCGTCATCTCCGACGCCAACCCCGTCCACAGACCCGCCAGCACCGGATCCTGCGCCAACGCCACGGCCAGCACCCTTGATCACTGGTGGCTCGTGGATCTGTCCGGTCGCCGGACCGAACGCGTTCGGTGACACCTGGGGAGCGCCACGACCCGGTGGACGCACGCACCAAGGTGTCGATATGATGAGCCCGTTCGGGACTCCGCTGGTCGCGGTCGTGGCAGGTTTCGCCACGATGAGAACCAACAATCTAGGTGGCAACACCGTCTCGTTTGCCGGCGACGACGGGAACGGGTACTACTACGCCCATCTCTCGTCGTGGGAAGGGTCGTCTCGTACCGTCGCTGCCGGTGAGGTGATCGGCTACGTCGGCCACACCGGCGACACGACCGCCGATCACCTCCACTTCGAGATCCACCCCGGTGGCGGTGCCGCAGTGAATCCGTACCCGACCGTTCGGCAGTACTGCTGACGCGGAGCAAACGTTTGTTCCCGCGAAAGGCCGAGTGGTAGCTGTCGTGTCCTCAATATTTCAGTCGTCGAGCGCCTTGAGTCGTTGGCGGTAGTCGTCAGGTTCGATCTCGCCGCGGGCGAGCCGTTCGGCGAGAAGTTTTTGTGGCGTTGCACTCGTTGATGGGGTCGCCGTTCCCGGCGCTTGTGGGTGCGGGGTGCGATTGCCGTGGCGCACCACTGTGATCCCGACCCAGACGAGTCCACCGACGAGGACGAACATCATGATCGACATCCACCACCAGTTTCCCCCATCCATGCCATTCCAGTTTCCGTTGTTCATCAGCCAGCTCCTCATATATGGGCATGTGTCCGCCATGACCGTCAGCCCGCCGGGTTCTCGGCTCGGCGTCATGGGTGGGTTACGTTCGTAGCGCCTTGATTCTGTTCTCCTACGCTCTGTCGTACTAGTGTCAAAAGACCCATGTCTACAACAGGTCGTGGACAGGCCGTACCGGGGAGGGAAATGCGCGGACGTAGCGGAGAAAGCCCCTCGAGGATTCGATCTGCCTCCGACTCGACAATGACTGCTTCGACAGGCTGTTCGGACAACATCCCGAACTCGCCCGCCGCTCGATGATCGCGATGGCGACCCGACACGAATCGGAACCATCCAACAGCACCTGGTCAACCTGCTCGGTGTCCCGCTCGCCCGAAGGTCGCAAGCGACACCCACGACGAAGCTGTCGATGGTGAGCTTTGGGCGGCCCAGCCGATGAAGCATCCGGGACGGCTGATCGCTGTTGGCGTCGGCAGTTCGATCGTCGCAGTGTCCCAATGGCGTTTCGCGAGTCGACGACGATCGGGTGTCGATTGGCGCCCGCCGCGACCGCTCACGATGCTCTCGCCGCTCGCTGCCAGGGTGATCGGGGAAGGGACCCCGATCGTGCTGCTCCACGGGCTAGCTGCATCCGGCGTCTACTGGGGTTCGGCCTACGATCGGCTCGGTGACGGGCATCGTCTCGTTGTTCCCGACCTTCTTGGATTCGGCGCGTCGCCTCGACCGCCCTTTGGCTACGGGCCGGATGAGCACCTCGCGGCGATCGAAGCGTGCCTCGATGCAGTACACGTCCAACAGCCCGCTGTCGTGGTGGCGCACTCGGCAGGCGCCATCGTCGCGCTGCGGCTCGCGGCAACCCGCCCGGAGCGCGTACGCGCGGTGATCATGTTCGGACCACCCCTTTACCCTGATCCCGCCGACGCCCGACGGCACGTCAAGCAATTGGGTCTGATGGCCCGCCTCTTCGCGAACAACGGAGCGTTCGCTGCCATGATCTGTCGATGGTCGTGCGCTCACCGACCGCTGGCGGCGGTGCTGGCCGAACTCCTCCTCCCTGGTCTTCCCTCGCAGATCGCCCGTGACGGTGTCGAGCACAGTTGGGCGTCGTACTCCGAAACGCTAGAACGGCTGGTCATCGACAACGCTGCCGCCGACTGGCTGTCGGACGTCACCGTGCCGGTCGTGATCGTCGCCGGCCTGGGCGACCCCGTCTGCAACCACC
>JBDTYA010000171.1:0-3969 GCA_040005915.1 Ilumatobacteraceae bacterium | reverse complement strand
CAGCGACGACTGCGCCGAGCGCGAGGCCCGCGATCACGTCGCCGGGGTAATGAGCCCCGACGTAGACGCGGGTGAAGGCCATCACCACGGCGAGCACCGACGCGACGACGCCATACCGCCGGTTGGCCAACAGGAGGCCCGCCGCGACTGCGCCAACCGCGGTGGCATGGTCGCTGGGGAACGAGAAGTCGCTGGTCCGATCGACGATCACGTGAACGGCCGACATCGATACGTACGGTCGAGGTCGGTCGATGACGCCACCGATCAGCTGGCCGATCCCGAGCGCGATGAGCGTTGCTGCACCCGACCAGACACTGGCGGCCACGGCACGAAGGTCACCGCGTCGGCGGCCGTCGAGGTAGGAGACGAGCAACAGCAGGGCGAACACGCCGATGCCATAGTTGGCGTTCGCTGTGAGGGTGCCGTGGGCCCAACCGGTGCGATCGGCGAGTCGGTTGACCCAACGGAAGATGCTGCCGTCCATCAAGACGCTCCGTCATGTCTCGGGATCTGGGCGATTGCTGGTGCGAGCCGTTCGAGGATGCGACGCTCGGCGGGCCATGCGTCGATGAGAGCTTCGGGTGGGATGCGTCTCGCCGCATAGCGCAGGGCGAGAGCGACGACGACGATGTCGTCGAGCGGGCCGATCACGGGAAGGAACTCCGGGATGAGGTCGATCGGTGAGAGAACCCACAGCCCGGCGAACCCGACGGCCAACTTCACGCGTCGAGGGACGCGTGGGTCCTTGCGCAGGCGCCTCGCGGTCGTGACGCAGGCAGGAAGGACAGTGGCGAGATCTTTGGCGAGCCCCGGTGGCAGGCGGCGGGCGAGGACGATCATGACGACCCAGGAGGCGGCGATGACGGCGACGGCGATGACCAACAAGCGAACCATGTGCGAGGGTAACAACGTTGGCCCGGCGTGGTGGATCGCCCTGATCGTGCGCGTGCCCTGTACTCGTCAAACGATACCCCCCTAGGGTATACTTCGAGCTGTGAACGCACCTCTCGAACACTCTCCTGACGCGGCGGACGGTCCATTCCGCGCCCACATGCCATCGACGCATGCTGGTCATGACAAGCATGCGGGACACGATCCCGAAGTCTTTCGGCGTCGATTCTGGTTGACGTTGCTGGTGTCCGTCCCGATCATCGCGACGAGCGGGACGATCATGGACTGGTTCGGGTATCACCTGAGCCGCGTCGGGTGGGTCGGACCGGTGCTCGGCACATTCGTCTTCCTGTGGGGCGGCTGGCCGTTCTTGAAGGGCGCAATGACCGAGACCCGCGACCGGGCTCCGGGGATGATGCTGTTGATCGCAATGGCGATCACCGTGGCGTGGTCGTCCTCGATGGCATCCACTCTCGGGTGGTTCGATCTCGAGTTCTGGTGGGAGCTCGCTGCATTGGTGACCATCATGCTGCTCGGCCATTGGCAGGAGATGAAGGCAATCGGACAGGCTCGCGGCGCCCTCGCTGCGCTGGCGGCGCTGTTGCCCGACGAAGCCGAGGTCGTCGACGGTGAGCAGATCCGTACTCTCGCGGTTTCCGACCTCGAACAAGGTCAGCTGGTGCTTGTGCGCGCGGGTGCGCGCGTGCCTGCGGACGGACGGATCGAGGAGGGTGAGGCAGAAGTCGACGAGTCGATGATCACCGGCGAGTCCCGCGCCGTCGCCAAAGCCCCGGGCGACACGGTCGTCGCGGGGACCGTTGCGACGGATTCGTCAATCCGGATCCGGGTGACGGCGGTCGGCGACAACACCGCGTTGGCGGGTATCCAGCGCCTCGTCGCCGAAGCGCAGACATCGAACAGTCGGGCGCAGGTTCTCGCCGACCGGTTCGCAAAATGGCTGTTCTACGTCGCCACCGCCGCCGCGATCGTCACCTTCGTTGCCTGGCGGTTGGCCGGCGATACCCAACAGGCCGTGACGACAACTGTGACGGTGCTGGTGATCGCCTGCCCTCATGCACTCGGTCTTGCGATCCCGCTCGTGATCGCGTTGTCCACCGCGCTCGCTGCCCGCAACGGCATCTTGGTGAAAGATCGCCTCGCCTTGGAACGGATGCGCACGATCACGGCAGTACTGTTCGACAAGACCGGCACTCTCACCGAAGGCCGGCATGTCGTCACCGGAGTCGCCGCTGTTGCTGGTGTCACCACCGACGAAGCCCTCCGACTTGCTGGTGGCGTGGAGACGGACAGCGAGCACCCGCTGGCACGTGCGATTGTCACGGCGGCTCGCGAACGGGGCGGCATCGCGTCCGCGACGGACTTCTCGGCCATCACCGGTCGAGGTGTCGAGGCCACGGTCGACGGGCAGCGGCTCGCCATCGGCGGCCCGGTGCTCCTGCGCGAACGGCACCTTGCGATTCCCGACTCGATCCGAGCGGACGTGGAATCGTGGACCCAGCGAGGTGCAGCGGTACTCCACCTCATACGCGACAACTCGATCATCGGGGCATTCGCCCTCGAGGACAAGATCCGCCCGGAGGCTCGCCAGGCCGTCGTCGACCTGCATGCGATCGGTATCGAGCGGGTGGTGATGATCACCGGCGATGCCCAGCAGGTCGCCGACTCCGTGGCAAGGGAACTCGGAATCGATGAAGTCTTCGCGGAGGTCCTGCCCGAGGAGAAGCAGAACAAGGTCGCCGAACTCCAAGCCCGTGGGTACAAGGTCGCGATGGTCGGCGACGGCGTCAACGACGCACCCGCGCTCGCTCGTGCTGATGTCGGTCTCGCAATCGGTGCCGGCACCGACGTCGCCATCGAATCCGCCGGCGTCGTGCTGGCCGGAAACGATCCCCGATCCGTCACCGCTGTCATCAATCTGTCCAAAGCCTCGTATCGCAAGATGCGCCAGAACCTCGCCTGGGCGGCCGGCTACAACATCGTGTCCATACCACTTGCCGCGGGCGCCCTGGCGTGGGCCGGTATCACACTGGCTCCGGCAGTCGGTGCAGTGATGATGAGCCTCTCGACGATCGTCGTCGCTCTCAACGCCCAACTTCTCCGACGCGTCTCGCTGCGGTCCGGGGCGCCAGAGCGGTGAGATCAGCTGTGCGACCCGGAAGGAGTTCGCATCCGGCAGCGAGATCCACTACCTTCGCTGAAGGGGTCCTCACATGGATGCAGAGGTACGAGGAGTAGACATCGCGGCCAGGTCGGGCGGCTGGATTTCGGCCGTACAAGGCGATCTGTTGGAGATCATCGACGTCGAAGGCGTGCAGGTCGCCGACATGTTCGCCGTCTCCACCGCCGACCACACGGAATGGTTGAGCGCCGGCAACACGAGGGCAGCAAACCGCCGGTTGTTCCCGGCCGTCGGCGAGTCATGGGTGTCGACGCGATTCCGGCCGATCCTGACATTCGTCGAGGACCGCTCGCCCGGTGTCCACGACATGCTCTACCGATCGTGCGACCCGTACATGTACGAATTCCGCGGTGCCGTCGGCCATCACGACAACTGCCACGACAACTTTCTTGCAGCCGCCGCCACTGCCGGCTGGCCGACGACTGCCGTGCCAGATCCCGTGAACTTCTTCCAGAACACCCCGATCGATGGCGACGGCAAGATCCTGCCCAAACTCGGTGTGACCAAGCCCGGAGATTCCGTCGTGCTGCGCGCCGAGATGGATCTGATCATGGTTGTCACCGCATGTGCAATGGACCTCTCACAAATCAACGGCGATGGTTGCACCGGCATCCGCCTCGAGGTACGCGCGCCCGCGTAGCCCTGCTGAGGGTCGGACGTCTGGTGGGCTCACTGCAGGTCGGCCCATATCGGGCGCATCCTCGGCGCCAGTCTGCGTAGTTCGTCGAGGTGCTGCGCGCTGAGCGCGTCGAGGCGGGATTGCCCCTCGACGCTCAATCGAAGACGCACCACCCGATGGTCGGTGTCGTCCTTCCAGCGCTCGACCAACCCCATCCTCTCGGCGCAGCAAAAGACCGCTCCTCGTCACCTTTGCTCAA
>JBDTYA010000170.1:0-24100 GCA_040005915.1 Ilumatobacteraceae bacterium | reverse complement strand
GTTGCGAGGCGATCCAGTTTCTCGAGAGAGGTGATCAAAGCCATCTTCGGCACGACCGGAAATCGAACCCGTTCGAGGAGCTTGGCATCGACACCGCTCCAGTCGCAGTACGACGTCACGTCGGTCTCGTGGTCGCCGGCCGGAACCAGTTCGTACCCGTATACGTGGCCGAATGGGCCATGCTCTGCACTGCCGACGTTCCATTCGACGAGAGCGTCCGGCTCGATCCTCGTCACGACGTTGAGGACCGAGTACTTTCCCATCGGTCGGTCGCCGAGCGCTTCACGATCCATGTCGATCACGAACGAGTCCCCCACCGCCCGCAGGAGCTTGGAATCAGGCGCCGCCTCGAGCATGTGCGATCCATCGATCGCTACGTGCATCTGCGGATCGGTGACGATCGCGTAGATGTCGGCTGCCGATGCCGCAATTCGGCGAGTCGTGGAGATCCGCTCATCAGACATCGCCGCAGTCTACGAACAACGATCGCCGGACCGAATGTCAATCCCGTGAGGCCGACGCAGCCTGATCGTTGGAGGCGAGCAGGCGTTCGCGGAAGGCGTTCGCATCCTCGGCACTCTCCTCGACCGGTTCCATGTAGAACCGGGCCCACGAAATCACTTCGCTGTCGACGCCGAAGATGATGACGCCGCGCATCAGATGTCGACTCCCGTCAGTGCGCGTTCCGCGATGTTCCCACTCGGACCAGACCACGTCGCCGTCGACCGCGAACCGCAGGACCGCCGGCGTGATGTCGGGGACCATCGTGAAGATACGAGCCCAGTTCGTGCGGACCTGAGCCTGGCCGACGAATCCACGCTCGGGATGCGCCGGGGTCTCGTTCCGGTAGTCCGATGCGAAGCACGCAACGACGCCCTCGAGGTCGTGCGCGGCAGTCGCCTCGCAGAGTCGATCGAGCACCGTGGCCGGGTCAGTCGTCAGGTTGTTGGTCATCTCGTCGTCTCTTTCATATTCGATCCAGTCTGCTAGATTCAATACAGCACTATGGAACCGACAACTGCAGAAGTCAAGCCGCGCTCGTACGATTCGTCGCGGCGCCACCGGACGGCGCAGGCCACCCGCGTCCGCATAGTCGCCGCCGCCCGCAAGCGGTTTCTGTCCGATGGCTACGCGACGTCCACGATCGCGACGATCGCAGGTGATGCCGACGTCTCTGTCGACACCGTCTTCAAGGCTTTCGGTGGCAAACCCGGGCTTCTCCGGGCGATCCATTCGCAGTCCCTCGCCGGGGTCGAGCCGGTCGGCGCCGAAGCACGATCCGACGCCCTGCAGACCACCGAAGGCGATCCCGATGTCATCATGCGCGGCCTCGGGCGCCTGACCGCAGAAGTCGCACCCCTCGTCGCCCCGTTGATGCTCCTCATCCGCGACGCTGCGTTGACCGATCCCGAGGTGGCCGGACTCAAGACCCAGCTCGATCAGCAGCGCCTCGATCGGATGACCCACAACGCCCGCACGCTCGCTGCAGCCGGCCACCTCCGGCCGGACATCACGATCGAACATGCAGCCGAGGTCATGTGGACCTACAGCGCACCCGAGTTCTTTGAACTTCTCGTCATTCGGCGCGGTTGGACCTCGGAGCAGCTGGGCGACTTCGTGGGCGACGCGCTCGCAGCCCACCTCCTCCCCCGGCCGCGGTCACGGCGACGCTCGGCCGGCCGACAGGCGATGTGAATTTCCACTCCGACCCCACGTGTGACCTCGGCCAAAGCCATCACGGCTTGTATGGTTTGAGGGGCGGTCGGATGGCGACCTCGTCTGGGAGAGGGCGTCGACCATGTTGCGGATCCGGGTTGTCGGCCAGTGGATGGGCCTGCTGACATTGGTCGTGTCGAGCTGTGCCGGGAGTTCGGACTCCAAGGTTTCTGACGTGCCGTCAACGCAGCCGGCAGCAACCAGCCTTCCGGTCGTCTCCAGCGCAGCGACCACCAACTCGGTCGCGTCCAGCAGCACCGTGGCGGTCACCTCAACGGCATCGGCCACGACGACCACTGACGCGGTGACGACGACAACGACCGATAGTCGTCCGATCGATCCGCAGGACCAGGCCTTGGCGCTGGCGGCGACGCTCCAAGCGGCCGACTTCGGTGCGCCATGGACCGTCTACGCCGAGGGAGGGCCGGCGCCGTTCTCGACGGAATCCTGCTCGTACCATCCCGACGGCGCGGTGACGCTGCTGACGAACGGCGCTTCCCAGGCAGGGCCGACGATGCAGTTGGGCGAGACCGGTGCCTTCGTCAGCCTTGGCGGTGTTGCCTTCCCCGATGAATCGCTGGCAATGGAGTACATCGGTGTGCTGAACACCGACGTCTGGGCAACGTGTCGAGCCGCTCAGTTGCAGAAGTATCAGAGCGACAACGGCTCGGATCTCGTGGTTGAAGTCGCGACCCGCGAGTCGCCGGGACTGAATCAGGCCGGGTTCGAGAGCTACGCCCAGTTCTCGTTGAATTCGCCCGATGGGACGCTGAACCGGGTGGTGCTCATGAGCTTCTACCGGCTCGGCAGGACCGTGATCACTCAGACCGTCGAATACGGTGCGATCAGCGACACCGATCGCGACAAGGTGGTCAACGACACGTATGTGGCTCTGTCGGCCTCGTACGATCGGGTGAACGCGCTCGCCCCAGGATGACTCAGCCGGGGACCAATACGCCGGCCACATCGAAGGTCAGCGTCTGGCCGGGGCAGCCGACCTCTGCACTTCGGTCGACGACGGCCCCAACCTTCGGCACGTAGCCGGCGTCCGGCTTCACCGAGGTCAAGGTACCGGCGATCACCTGCGGCACGGAGACGCCGTTCACGACCTGGGTGCCCGACAGCGTCAGGTCGATCACGTTGGACACCTCTCTCGACAACTGGTTGCCCCTGCTGGTCGTGCACGGGGCGTTGACCGACGAAGTGATGAGGAACCTGCCGGCGCTGGCCGGAACGGTGGTGAGGCCCTCGTCGGTCACGGTGCCGGGTGCAAACGACCGCATCGAGAAGTTGCATGCGTCCGCCGTGCAATCGATGGCGAAGTTGAAGACGGGTAGTGCACCGGAATATGTCGCCGTCGCCGCCGGATCAGTGGGAATCACTGTTGCGGCACTGGCCGCAGCAGCCGACGTGAGCCGGATGGCGGTTGCGATTGCAGGCAGCGGCGAGGTGACCTGCACCGTGGTGGCCGGCACGAGCGTGGTCGTGACGCCGACGTCGGGGTTCGGCGGCTTGATCGGGGCTGCAACGGAAGCTGTCGGTGCCGGCACGAATGTGGTGACGGTCGTCGCGACGACCGCGTCACCGGATCGCGAGCTCCTGGACCACGCCACCACCACACCGGTGACCACCAGAGCCGCGATCACTGCCCCACCGATCATCGCCGCAACAGGCACACCGGCGCGCGATGCAGTCGCGGCAGGCGACGTGAGATCCCTCTTCGACCTGACCTTGGGCACCCGTCGGCCGCTGACGGGCAGCCGTTCGCGGGCGAGCAGGCGATGTGGGTCGTCGACCCGACGGAAGTAGCGGGTCATGCGAAGGTCCGCTTCTGAGCCAACAAGGGCGCAGGCGAAGCGCCGTCGAGGACCTGCTGGAGCGCACGGACGTCGTCGTCGTCACCGATCCGGGCAAGATCGAACGAGACCAACTCGATGATCTCGTCGACGTGTTGCCCTGCTGACACGGTCACGGATGACCGCCTGAGTGGCGTGTCGCGACCCAGGTTGTACAGGTCGTTGCCACAGAAAGCGGCGTGATCGACGTACCATCCGTAGCGATCCAACGACGGCTGCATCGACATCTCGACGAACCATCGCCTCATCGCGTGACGAGGCAGGCGTTGCACCGTACGCACGCTTGCAGCGGCGAACGCCAACGCTGCCGCCAATTGATCCCCCGTCGCGAACTCGCCGCACAGTTCGAGCCGGCCCGGCCGCGGCCGCACCACCAGCCCCGGCGAAGTCGGTCGGTCGAGGAGCAACATCAACACGGGAGCGAAGGCCCGCGCCCACACGCGTGCGAGCGAATCGTCGCGACGCACCCCCCACGACACGCTGATGTGAGTCGAGAACCCGATCAGTTCATGGTCATCCGGACACGCACGGCGCAGCGCGATTCCCCCCTCTGCGGCGGCATCGACGGCGCGGGCGACGAAGCCCGGACGCATCGAGACAGGCGCAGTCGCTATCTCGGCCTCGAGGCCGTCGGCAGTGATGACGCCCCACGGGAGCCGGGTCGCCAACGCGTCGGCAGGATCGGCGCGAACGTGCCCAGGCAACAACTGCGGCAGAAGCCGACGAAAGTCGATCTGCTGCCCGTGGTTCCTCACCTCGAACTCGTGCTCGATCCCCACACGGGGCGCCCGACTGCGCTGAGCACGCCGCACCGATCGAGGCACCGACCGGAGCTGTCGCGAGGGCGGTCGCGACGCCAGGACCCTCAGCTCGTCATCCAACTCGCCCGCATCGAATCGTTCGAGCCACATGTCGTACTCGTGGCCAGGCATGCATGCGACGAACGACGCTGCGCCAATCGTGATGCGCACGACAGACAGATCCCACGTGACAACCTCAGCGACGACATCGATTCCATCGCGTGACCGCAAACCCGTCATTCTCCTGCCGCCGGCAACCCCGTTAGCATGCGGCAGCACATGACCAAAGGTACCAGCCGAGATCATCGCGAGCGATGACGAACAACGATCAGCGATCGAGGAGAAGCAACCATGGGTGAGAAGGGAATCGGCGGCGCAGTCGCCGCAAGCCTGCCGGAGACCAGCAGCCTGATCGAGAAGACGACAACGTCCGTGGTGACCTCGGTGACCGGCGTTGGCCAGGATCTCGTCACGACGATTCAGGAGAAGGCGATCGGAGCCTTCGCGGACGAAACGGTGAGGGCCGCTCGCGAACGCTTGGCCACACCCGATCCGCTCACGCCGCCCGATGCGGATCCAATCGTGGAGCCGCCGAACAAGTAGGTGAGCATCCTGGTGCACCCGGCGCAGCCCGAGCGTTGGGATGACGTTGTGGCGGCCTTCGGACGTCGGGGTCAAGATCCGTCCTGGTGCTGGTGTCGCCGCTTCCTCGACGTCGCGAACGGCTCCGACCCCGACGACAACCGGGCCGCGCTGTGTCATGAGATCAAAACGGCAATGGTCGAGCCTGGTTTGATCGCCTACCTCGACGGGCGCCCAGTGGGTTGGACGCGGGTGATGCCGCGATCCGAGCTGCCCGGAGTGCTCGCCAACACAGCGCTGCGGCGTGTCCTGCCCGATGATCCGGGGGCGTGGTGGGTCACGTGCTTCGCAGTCGACCGACACGCACGTGGCAAGGGGGTCGGCACGGCATTGCTCGACGCGGCAGTCGACCATGCCACCCTCCATGGTGCAACGGCGGTGGAAGGGCACCCTGTCGATGTCGATGCGCTTCGGGCCGACCGTGTGTCTGGATCAGCGATCTTCACCGGCACACTCGCAATGTTCGAAGCAGCCGGGTTCGTCGAGATCGCACGGACATATCCGAGCCGCCCTGTGATGCGACGCAAGCTCTGACGAGCCAGCCGTCCGACTGGTGTGAGACGGGGATCGAACGGTACGGATCGTGCGCCGGCGTCAGTTGTGGCGGACGTGCGTCAGGTGGAGGATGGCCCGCACCGAGATGAACAGGCCCAATACGATCACGATCGTGATCAGCAGGGTTCTTCGGTGCCGCAAGGTCCAATTGAACAGCCGGTCCGAGTGGCCGGCCGCCCACACCGGCGAGACGTACATGCCGACAACGGGGAGGGCGACCATCAGTGTGCCGACGATGACGAAGGTCGCCATTCCGGCAACGCGGCCCGTCGTCGATGCGTGCGAACGGAGCAGCGTCGTACCGGCGACGATCGCCGGCGGGTACGTGCACGCGATCATGCCTGCAAAGAATGCCGGCATCCTTCTGATCGACGTCAGCCGCGCCAGGTACTTCGGCACCTCGACCGACTTCGCACGCCCTCGGCTGTGAAGCCAGTACCACGCCGACCACGCCATCAACGCCACACCGATCACCAATTCGATGACCAACGTGACCCGTCTCGGCCCACCCCTCCTCGGACCGAGGCCGAGGCGCACGATGAAGCCCGCGCCGGCGACCACGACGCACAACGAGGTGACCCACCCGGCGACGAACGCGACGCCGCGGTCGCGCCCCGACCGCAACACGACGAGCACGACCAGCAAGGCACTGGGCTCGTTGGCACTGAGACCGAGCACCAACAGGGCGCCGATCAGTGGCCACATAAGCGGCGAACCCTAGCCCGGCTCCGCCAAAAGCGGCCGTCGTCGAGGGCGGGCAAAGACGGACTGGTCGAGCGTGACAACGTTGCGATTCATGCATCGAAGATGTCGAGATCGATCGGTCGGCTCCGTCCCAGGAGTGCAAGCGGCCACAATGGGCCGCCGAACACCCAAGGAGAGCAACCATGGCCAAGTATCTGCTGCTGAAGCATTACCGAGGCGCCCCCAAGGCCGTCAACGATGTACCGATGGACCAGTGGACACCGGCGGAGGTCGATGCCCACATGCAGTACATGGGTGACTTCGCCGACCGGTTGGAGGGCTCAGGCGAGTATGTCGGCGGCCAGGCCCTGTCCCCGAACGGAATGTGGGTCCGCTCCGACGGCGCCGGCAAGGCGCCGGTCACCGACGGCCCCTTCGCCGAGACGAAGGATCTGATCGCCGGCTGGATGATCATCGATGTGGAGAGCGAGGCGCGGGCGATCGAGCTCGCCGGCGAGCTCTCGTCCGCACCGGGCGCCGGCGGGGCACCGATCCACGAGTGGCTCGAGGTACGGCCCTTCCTCGAATCCGCACCAACCGTCACCGAGTGAGGCTGTCGACGTGAGCGATCCGCTGGGCGTCGATGCATCGCTGATGCGGACGTTGGCACCCGAGGTGCTGAACGTCCTCGTCCGTCGCGGCGCCGATTTTGCGACGGCCGAGGACGCCGTCCAGGACTCGATGCTGAAGGCCATCGCGACCTGGCAGACCGACCCGCCCCGTGATCCCAAGGGATGGCTGATCACCACGGCATGGCATGCGTTCATCGACCTCGCCCGCTCCGAGTCGGCCCGACGCGGCCGGGAGCTGAGCGTCGACGCCGAACCACCGGCGGGCGAGGTGACGAACGTCGACGACACGCTCCGGCTGTATTTTCTGTGCGCACACCCGGCACTGACCCCGGCCTCGGCGGTGGCGCTGACGCTGCGTGCCGTGGGTGGGCTGACCACCGCCCAGATCGGAAAGGCATACCTGGTACCCGAGGCGACGATGGCTCAGCGCATCAGCCGCGCCAAGCGGGCCGTGAGCGACCTCGACCTCGGCCGGCCAGGAGAGCTGACGACCGTGATGCACGTGCTCTACCTGGTCTTCAACGAGGGATACTCCGGTGACGTCGACCTCGCCGGCGAGGCGATCCGGCTCACGCGGCAGCTCGCCACGATGACCGACGAGCCCGAGGTCGCCGGCCTGCTGGCCCTGATGCTGCTGCACCACGCTCGCCGCCCTGCTCGGACACGTTCCGACGGAAGCCTGGTGACCCTGGCCGAGCAGGATCGCAGCCTTTGGGACGTGGCCCTGATCTCCGAAGGGGTCGCCAGGCTGCAATCGGCGCTCGCCCAAGACCGGATCGGTCCGTATCAAGCGCAAGCTGCGATCGCCGCACTGCACGCGGATGCGACGCGGGTGGAGGAGACCGATTGGCTCCAGATCGTCGACTGGTACGACGAGCTGCTGCGGCTCACCGACACGCCGGTTGTGCGGCTCAACCGCGCAGTTGCTGTCGGAGAAGCCGACGGGGCCCCAGCCGGGCTCGCCGCGTTGGCCGAGGTCCCCGACGACGTGCCACGTCGCAGTGCGGTCGCCGCCCACCTGCATGAGCGCAACGGAGACCTGCACACCGCGGCGCGGCTGTACGCCGAGGCAGCCCGTGACGCCCCGAGCGTGCAGGAACGCGCCCACCAGACCCACCAGGCTGCCCGCGTCAATCTGCTCGTGCGCGAAATCGGTCCGGCCCGACCAGCCCCTTGACCGGGGCCTCGTCGTCGCCACTCGGAAACGTTGATCGTCGATTCCGTCAGTCCGTGCGGGCCCACCTACCGTGTGGGGCGTGTTCGACTGCGCCGCATTCTTCGCTGCTCTCGACGCCCAACGTCGCAAGCGCGGTATCGACTGGAACGAGCTGGCCGTCGAGCTGTCGCAACAGTCGTCGGTGCTCAATGCTCGACTCATGGATCAGGCGATCTGTCCGGGAGCGGTCGTGAGGGTCAACCGGCGAGGCACGATCTCCTGCCAGTACGCGATGTCGATGTTGCGGTGGCTCGGCCGGGCACCGGAGGATTTCCTGACCGGGCCGGTCGTCGACGTCGGCGATGTGCGGTTGCCCGCGGCGGGACCCGAGAGCCGGCTTCGGTGGGACTTGAACGCGCTGTACACCGAGCTCGACGAGCAACGAACCGCGCTCGGTCTCACGTGGGTTCGGCTCGCCGGCCTGCTCGGCTGCACACCGAGCCGGCTGACCAATCTGCGTACCGCCCGCCTCGCCGACATGGACCTGGCGATGCGCATCACGCAATGGCTGAAACGACCGGCGGCGGCGTTCATCCACCCAGCACCATGGTGACCGCATGAGCGCCGACGTCGTGGTGAGCCGGACCATCGCAGCGTCCCCCGAAGTGATCTGGGCCCTCCTCGCGGATCTGCCGCGCATGCCCGAGTGGTCACCCGAGAGCGAGCGTGTCGAATGGCTCGGCGGCGCCACACACGCAGCCCCGGGCGCGAAGTTCCGGGGCACCAACAGCAACGGTAAGAAGTCGTGGAAGACCGTCGGCGAGGTGTCCACATGCGACACCGCGCGGCAGCTGACCTTCGAGGTCAGAGCCGGCCCGTTCCGAGTCGCGCAGTGGAGCTACGTCATCGAGCCGGGCCCGACCGGATGCCAGGTCACGGAGAGCTGGCTCGACCGGCGCAACCAACTGCTGAAGAAGGTCTCGGCACGCGTGTCCGGTGTCAACGATCGGGCCGGTCACAACCGCCAGGGAATGGAAGACACACTCGGCCGCCTCGCCCTGGAGGCAGAACGCAACGACTCGACCTAGGACATGGCGGCACAGCGTCGCCGGTCGAATTCTTCGAGGACCTCAGGCGGGCGTGAGGTTGCTGACGTCGGCGACGAGGTCGAGCGAGCGCAGCCGGGTCTCGGTCGTCGGCGAGGAGTGGACGACGATCAGTTCGTCTGCGTCGGCGAACTCGGCGAAGTCGCCGAGGTATTCGTCGACCATCCGTGGATCGCCGACCGCGGAGTACTGCATCATCTGCGTGACCTGCCGCCCTTGCGGGGACGCGAGAATCGCGTCGGCCTCGTCGTCGGTGAAGTCACGGTCGCCGCCGAGGAAACGGGCGACGCGGAACCGGCGGACGACGATCTGCTGAGCCAGCGCCTCGGCCTCTGTGTCCGCGGCGATCACGTTGACGCCGGCGATCACATGCGGGTGGTCGAGTTGCTCGGAAGGCTGGAAGTCGTGGCGGTACGTGGCGACGGCCTCCTCCAGATTGGTCGGAGAGAAGTGCGAGGCGAACGCGTACGGCAACCCGAGGGCCGCAGCGAGCTGCGCACCGAACAGCGACGACCCGAGGATGTAGAGCGGGACGTGGGTTCCTTTGCCCGGGATGGCGTTGACGCCAGGGATGCGGGTCCGGTCGCTGAGGAAGCCTTGCAATTCGAGCACGTCCTGTGGGAACGAGTCGGACGCCATCGGGGTGCGACGCATGGCGCGCATCGTCGCCTGATCGCTGCCCGGCGCACGTCCGAGCCCGAGGTCGATGCGGCCGGGATGCAACGTCTCCAGAGTTCCGAACTGCTCGGCGATCGGGAGTGGAGCATGGTTGGGCAGCATGATCCCCCCGGCACCGAGGCGGATCGTGGAGGTGTGCGCGGCCACGTGGGCGATCAGCACGCTGGTCGCCGACGACGCGATCGACGCCATGTTGTGGTGCTCGGCGTACCAGACCCGTCGATACCCCCGCGCCTCCGCCTGTTGAGCCACGGCCACCGTCGCCTCGAGGCCGTCACGGACGGACTGACCCTTGCCGACGATGGCGAGGTCGAGGATCGAGAGCGGAACGGCGCGAGTCATACGAGCCACAACGCCTGATCATCGCACGGTATTTCGACAGCTACTCCGGAGCCGCCCAAGACGCCGTCGAGTGCGGTTTCGGCACTATCAGTACCGAAACCGCACCCGTTCATCACAGACAGAGCAATGTGGTCCCGCAAGTCACGGAAGCGTGTAGTCGACGAATGCGCTCCGGAATTCAGTGAACGTACCGCCACAGAAACTGAGGCTGTAGGCCTTGGCGGCGGTGTCGACCGTCGGTTGCGAGATCAAGTTGTTCCCCGTGCTCACTAGGCCAGGATTCGGAGTCGTCCCCGTGGAGATCGCTGCCATCGTGACGGAGTTGCCACCGAAGGCGGTGGCGCGCAGCTCGAGGGTGGCGGCCTGCGTGGTACTGACGTCGTACAGCGCAGCACCGAGATTTGTCACGGTCGCTCCGTTGGGGAGGTTGATCGACTTGAGGAAGCACACATTGTCCATGATCGGGGCCACGCTGAAGTTGGTGATGTTGTATGTGGTCATGTAGTTGTTCGGCCTGAAGCCCGCTGCCTCGACGAGCAACGAGCCGTTTCCGCTCGCTCCTCCGGCGCGCTGGTAGTAGCCGACGATGTCGACGATCACATCCACGGTGCCCGTCAAGTTGTACACGGCGATCGCACCCGCTGCCGAGAGACCCACCGTCACCTGATTCGGTGTTGGCGGCGAGCCGGCAACGAAGTTCAAGTTCGACGCCGTCGGACGGGGGCTGGCATCCGCCGGATACACCGTCAAGAACGAACCCGCCGTCGGATTCACCGCCGTCGTGTTCGTCGCAATACCCGTCGCCGTACTCGGGATCGTGCAGTTGCCATTGGCTCCCCACACCGCCAACGTCACCGCCTCGTTCGCCCCGATCGGCGTCGTCCGCGCACCCACATGAATGTCGCCCGTCCGCGTATCCACCAGACGACACGGCGTGATCGGCACGAACACCGACGGCGAACCCGTGGCAGCCGTCACCGACTGCACCAACCCCACTCCCGCCACGGTCGCCGCCCCCAAGACAGCCGCAACCCCGACATGAACCAACCTGAACTGACGCATCATTTCCTCCCGGTGTCTAATAACGAAACCGGAAGCTACCCGACCTGCCGCGCGCCCGACGCACCGACTCGCCAACCGAACCAGGACGGGCCGTCACCGCGGTTGTTCAGGTGGTCGGCCGGCGCGACCGCTCGACGAACCGCGGCGTCTCGCTGGCGATCTGCTTCTTCGACGCAGCAAATGAACAGATCGGGCAGACCGCCAAGTCGTGGCGCAAGGCCGGGCAGTATTCGCGGCCGAAGAAGATGATCTGCAGGTGTCGGCGGTTCCACGTGTCGCGTGGAAAGACTGTTTTGAGATCGCGCTCGGTGTGCTCGACCGTGCTGCCGTCGGACAGCCCCCACCGCTTTGCGAGGCGGTGGATGTGCGTGTCGACGGCGAACGCAGGCACGCCGAACGCCTGCGACATGACGACGCTGGCGGTCTTGTGGCCGACGCCTGCCAGCGATTCGAGGAAGTCCCAATCGGGGAGGACGTCGCCCCCGGCGTCGAGGATCTGGGTAGCGGCGCGCCACAGGTTCTTGGCCTTCGTCGGCGCCAGACCGACCTCGCGGATCAGCTCCAGGATCCGCTGCTCCCCGAGCTCCATCATCGCCCCAGGTGTTCCGGCCACGGCGAAGAGCGCCGGAGTCACCTGGTTGACCTTCTTGTCGGTGGTCTGCGCCGACAGCGCAACCGCGACGAGCAGCGTGTACGGATCGCTGTGATCCAACGGGATCGGAGGTTCCGGATAGAGATCGTCGAGCACGATCCCGATCTGGTCGGCCTTCTCCTGTCGACGCACCCGGCCGACCGTACACCGGGCGCGTCCGACAGGTCGCGTCGTCGGCCCGCCGTCGGCGTCGTTGGGCGCGCTTTCGGCACCGTGAGTGCCGATTCCGCGCCCGTTGACCCCCACCCAAGCGATCCGGGGCCACCATCCGAGATGTCGCCCGGTCAGCCGAGATCGAAGCGATCGAGGTTCATGACCTTGGCCCACGCTGCGACGAAATCTCGAACGAACTTCTGCTGTGCGTCGCTGCTGGCGTAGACCTCGGAGAGTGCCCGAAGCTCGGAGTTGGAGCCGAACACGAGGTCGACGCGCGTAGCGGTGCCCCGCGAGTCGCCGGTGGTGCGATCGCGGCCCTCGAACAGGTCCTCGGCGTCCGATGTGGCCGTCCACTCCGTGCCGATGTCGAGCAGCTTCACGAAGAAGTCGTTGGTCAGGGCTTCCGGCCGATCGGTGAACACCCCGTGCTTGGACTGGTCGGCGTTGGCGTCGAGGACACGCAGGCCGCCGAGCAGCGCGGTCATCTCCGGAGCAGACAACTTCAGCATGAACGCCTTGTCGATCAACAGGTGCTCGGCGGCGATGTCATGTCCCTTCTGGAGGTAGTTGCGGAAGCCGTCGGCCGTCGGCTCGAGCACCGCGAAGGCGACGACATCGGTCTGTTCCTGCGTTGCATCGGTACGTCCGGGGGTGAACGGGACCACCACGTCTTGACCGGCGTTCTTCGCCGCCTGCTCGACTGCGGCGCAGCCGCCCAGCACGATCAGGTCGGCCAACGAGACCGCCTTGCCGGCCGTCTGCGAACCGTTGAACCCCTGCTGGATTCCCTCGAGCGCGGCCACCACGCGCGACACGCCCGAGGTCACGTTGACGTCCCACTCGGCCTGCGGTGAGAGGCGGATTCGTGCCCCGTTGGCGCCGCCGCGCTTGTCGGTGTCGCGGTAGGTCGAGGCCGACGCCCAGGCAGTGGACACCAGTTGGGAGATCGAGAGCCCGGCGCCGAGGATCTTGCCCTTGAGGGCGGCGATGTCTGCGTCGTCGACCTGCTCGCCCGTGGCCGCCGGGACCGGGTCCTGCCACAGCAGTTCCTCGGTGGGAACCCAGGGACCGAGGTAGCGCACGACCGGGCCCATGTCGCGGTGCAGCAACTTGTACCACGCCCGCGCGAACGCGTCGGCGAACTGATCCGGGTTCTCGAAGAACCGCTGCGAGATCTCCTTGTACACCGGGTCGGTGATCAAGGCGATGTCGGTCGTCGCCATCATCGGAGCATGGCGCTTCGCCGGATCGTGGGCGTCGGGCACGGTGTCCTTGGCCTCGGCGTTCTTGGGTGTCCACTGCTGTGCGCCGGCCGGGCTACGGGTCAGCTCCCACTCGAAGGCGAACAGGTTCTCGAAGAATCCGTTGTCCCACCGGGTCGGGTTGGTGGTCCAAGCACCCTCCAGCCCACTGGAGATCGTGTCGCCTCCCTTGCCCGTTCCGAAGCCGCCCTTCCACCCGAGGCCCTGCTGCTGGAAGGGTGCACCCTCGGGCTCTGGACCGACGTACTTGTCGGGATCGGCTGCGCCGTGGGTCTTTCCGAACGTGTGGCCTCCGGCGATCAACGCGACCGTTTCCTCGTCGTTCATCGCCATTCGCAGGAACGTCTCACGGATGTCGCGGGCCGATGCCATCGGGTCGGGGTTGCCATTGGGGCCTTCGGGGTTGACGTAGATCAGGCCCATCTGCACGGCGCCCAACGGGTTGGCAAGATCGCGGTCGCCGCTGTATCGCTGATCCTCGAGCCACACGCGCTCGGGACCCCAATACACGTCTTCCTCGGGTGACCAGATGTCGGCGCGGCCACCGGCGAAGCCGAACGTCTTGAAACCCATCGTCTCGAGGGCGCGGTTGCCCGTGAAGATCAGCAGGTCGGCCCATGAGATCTTCTGGCCGTACTTCTGCTTGATCGGCCACAGCAACCGGCGGGCCTTGTCGAGGTTGACGTTGTCGGGCCAGCTGTTGAGTGGGGCGAAGCGCTGTGCGCCTGCGCCGCCGCCACCACGCCCGTCGGCAATGCGGTACGTGCCGGCCGAGTGCCAGGTCATGCGGATGAAGAACGGCCCGTAGTGGCCGTAGTCGGCGGGCCACCACTCCTGCGAGTCGGTCATCAACGCATCCACGTCGTTGGCGAGCGCATCGAAGTCGAGGCTGTTGAACGCCTCGGCATAGTCGAAGTCGCCGCCCAGTGGATCGGCTTGGGGATGGTTCTGGCGGAGGACCCTCATGTTGAGGCTGTTGGGCCACCAGTGATCGTTCGCCGTGATCCCCACAGCGAGCTGCTGGGCGCTCATCACCGGGCATGTCGCCGTCGTCGGCTCGTCGCTGGTGGTGACCGTGCCGTGTTCTTCGTTGCTCATGTCTTCTCCTCGATGGACGGATTTGGTGTTGCTGATGTGTCTGTCTGACAGGTGGGGCAGCGGCCCCAGTAGATGACCTCGGCCTCGTCGATGGCGTAGCCGGCGTCGTCGGCCGCGGTCAGGCATGGGACCGCCCCGACAGCGCAGTCCACGTCGACCATGCGTCCGCACGCGCGGCAGATGAGGTGGTGGTGGTTGTCGCCGACGCGGTCCTCGTAACGCGCTGCAGACCCGGAAGGCTGGATGCGCCGCAGCAGTCCGATGTCGGCAAGGACGGACACGGCGTCGTACACCGCCTTGTGCGAGATGGCACCGATGTCGGCCCTGACCCGCTCGACGACATCCTCGGCGGTCTGGTGAGGCCGCCCCGAGACTGCACGAAGCACGGCCAAACGTTGCGCTGTGACCTTGAAACCCTGCTGCCGAAGTAGCTGCGCAGGGTCGACCGACATTTCCACAGTATGTGCAAATTTCTCCCCGTTGTAAAGACCAACCTCCGATTTGGTCGCGCGAGACTTCGGTGTGCCACGTCGGAACCGCGTCGATCCGCTCGGCGACCTGCACGCTGCACCGCAGCGGATGCAATTCACCGGCAACCGCGGTTGCCTCGTCGACGACTCCCGCAGACTCACCCGCCATCACAACGGATCGTTGTGGATCATCTGTCTCACCGAGTTCCGGGGTTGGCGCAATCCGTTGGACCAGCCGCACCGCTGGACCCCGCTGTTCTTCCTCGACGATGCAGTCGCGTTGGCGGCCGGGCATCGGCCGTGCGCACTGTGCAGACCTGATGCGTACCGCTCGTACCGCAACGCGCTCAGCACCGCTCTCGGGCCCACACTCGCCAGTGAGCGTGAAGCGTCAGCGAGTGTTTTCGCCTCCAGCGGCATTCCAGGCGTGTCGGTATGACTTCGCCAGGCTGCCGATGGTCTCGTGGGCGTTGAGACCGCTGGGGTTGGGCAGGACCCACAACTCCGCGCCGCCGAGTCGATCCGGCCGGCGCCCCGGAGCAGCCTTCGGCTCGGCGAACGCTTGCCGGTACGCGGTGACCCCCAGCACAGCCACCACCTTGGGCTTCCAACGCAGCACGGTCGCCTCGAGTGCAATGGCGCCGGCCCGTAGTTCATCGAGTGTCAGCTCCTCGGCACGCGCGCTGGCTGTCGCGACGATGTTCGTGATCCCGATGCCGAGCGCGAGCACCAGTTCGCGATCCGCCTCACTCATGCCTTCGCTGACGTCCAGCAGACGCGGGGTGATACCCGCGGCGTGAAGCGCCGGCCAGAAGCGATTGCCACGACGGGCGAAGTGGGCGTTGACGGCAGCGGTCCACAACCCCGGGTTGATACCGACGAACAGAAGCCGGACGCGACGATCGACGAGATCGTCGACCGTCTCTCCGTGGAAGGCTGTCAGCTGTTCCCGGGTGAACTTCATCTTCACGTCGCACTCACCGCGCCGAACGTACCGCCGAGGCCGAATGAAAAGTCTGCATCTCCCCGAGCCCGACTGCTTCATCAGCTACTACGTGTTGCCCGGTGAGGGACCCGTGCACGTCTACCTGCCGCCGCTGATCTGTCCGTCCACAGCGACACTGCTGCAGGTCGCAACGCACCCGCTGTTCGTGGATCGAGCGGCGTTGCTCGTGGATTACCTCGGCTGCGGCCTCAGCGATCGGCCAGCCGCCTTCAGCCACACGATGCGTGACCATGCGCGAACCGTCGCAGCGATCCTCGATCACGAGCACCTCGGGGATTGCGTTGTCATCGGTCACAGCATGGGCGGAACCGTCGGCCTCTACCTCGCACTCGATCGTCCCGATCTCGTGGCGCGACTGGTGATGGGAGAGTCGAATCTCGGGCCGGGTGGCGGCGACGGCACCCGTCGGATTGCCGCGTTCACGCTCGAGGAGTATGTCGGAACGATCGCGCCGGGCGATCTGATCGCGTTGCGGCAACAGGCGATCGACGGAGACACGTCCGCCGCAGTGATGTTGGCAATCAGGGAACATGGGAGCGATGCGCGTGCAGTCCACGCCGCGTCGTGCGACATCGTCGGCCTCGATGAGAGCCTGCTGCACCGGTTGCTCGACCTCAGGATCCCTCGAGCCTTCGTGTACGGCGGGCGCACCCTCGACGAACTCGGCGGCCGAACTACGCCGGACGTTCCGGACCGCGCCACCCTCGGTGCGGCGGGCGTTGCCACGCTGGTCGTCGAGTCCGCCGGGCACTACATGTACTTCGACAACCTCGATGGGTATGTGGCAGCGCTGGCCGCTGCCGGACGCATCGGCTGAGGAGTATCTTCCAGCAGATGACGGATGCGTCGATGAAGGCCATGAAGCTCTACGACCGGGTCGATCGCATCCACAACGAGTTGGCGCTGATCGAGACCGACGCGACCGCGCCGTTGACGGTCGAGCAGTTGACCCCGTTCGACAACTACCACTACTTCGGGACCGAAGCAGTCGACGAGGCGATCGCGGCCCTGGATTTGAAACCCGGCATGCGAGTGCTCGACATCGGATCAGGCATCGGTGGGCCGGCGCGCTACATGGCCGCCCGAAGCGGAGCGCATGTGACGGCACTGGAGCTGCAGCCCGACCTCGACGCGCTGGCGGCCGAGCTGACCAACCGCTGCGGCCTCGACGGCCTCGTCGCACATCAGTGCGGCGACATCCTCGACGGCCTCGCCGGAACCTACGACGCCGTGGTCTCGTTCCTCTGCTTCCTGCACATCGCCGATCGCGCCCGACTGTTCGCAGCCTGCCGCACGGCTCTCGCCGCAGGTGGTGGGCTCTACATCGAGGACTACGCCGAGCGCCGCGCACCCACGACCGCAGAGTCCGCAGCGCTGGCGCTCAAGGTGCAATGCCCGTCGTTGCCGTCGGCGATTGAATACGGGGCGCACCTCCGCGACGCCGGGTTCGTCGACGTCCACGTCGAGGACGTGACCTCGCAATGGACCGCCTTCACCTCATCGCGGCTGGCGGACTTCCGAGCCGCACGGGCGCGCAACGTGCGTGTCCACGGGCTCGAAATCGTCGACGGCCTCGAAGACTTCTATGCGACCGTCGCCGGCCTGTTCGACGCCGGCGTCATCGCCGGCCTCAAGATCCTGGCCCGCTGACGCCGGCGAGGATCACGATTTCGAGTCCGAGTACGAGTCGTGACGGCGGAACCACCCCTGTGAACCCTCTTCGTTGCGGCCGAGCGGCGCACGATCGAGCCACTGGAACATCCCCCACATCGCGTCGAGCCCGCGGGCGTAGGCCGAGTACGTGTGGTACACGACGCCGTCCTGCATCACGAACGCGCTCATGCCCGGCAACTCCCCCGCTCCGTGCTCACGCATCTCCGGGGACACCTCGCGGAAGTTGTACTCGAGCAGTGGCCGTTCCTCGGTCGAAGACACCTTGAAGTCGAAGTTGAAGTCGTTGGCGAACGATGACACCCACGGGAACGACCAGCCCATGCGCGCCCGGTACGCCATCAACTTCTCGAGTGGGGCGCGTGAGACTGCGACCCAGGCAACGTCATGGTGCTCGAGGTGAACGCGTGGGAGATCGATGTGGTCGCCCAGCGAGGAACAGCTCGGGCAGCCCTCGTCCCAGTCGGGTCCGAACATGAAGTGATACACGATCAGTTGCGAACGACCGCCGAACAGGTCGACGATGCTCTTCGGGCCATCCTCGGTGTCGAAGACGTACCGCTCGTCGACGCGGACCCACGGCAGTTCCATCCGCTCTCGAGCGACGGCATCCGACGTTCGCGTCAGTTCCTTCTCTCGCTCCAGCAAGGCACGTCGCGCTGCGTCCCACTCTGCGCGGGTTCCGATCGAATGACTCATGCCTGTTCTCCTTCTTGTCGTGCAACTCGCGATGTGGTCTCACAGAACACCTGCAACTTGGCCAGCGTTTGACCCCAGCCGCGCTCGACCGAGTGGCCGTCGAGTGTGCCCTCGGCCGTGATGCGCTCGTGCTCGAGACGGAGCGCCGTGCGCCCACCTCCCGCATCGCGGAACGTGATCGTGAGCTTGGTCTCGTGCGCCGTCGGGTCGAACTTGAATGTGAAGACGATCCGTTCGTCCGGCACCAACTCCTCGATCACCGAGACGAAGTTCACGTGAGCACCATCGGTCCCGAGAAGCTCGACCTGGTGCACGCCGCCGACTTGTTCGTCGACCGACGCCACGGTGACTGTGAGGTCGTCGGGCCCGAACCATCGGGCCAGGAGCGCTGGGTCGAGCCAGGCTCGGTAGACCTCCGGGCGAGGGGCGGAGATCACGCGTTCAAGGGCGACTGCAAACTCCATCAGGTGTGGTCCTCGGTCATCAACTTCTCCAATCGATCGAGCTTGGCCGACCAGAAGTTCTCGTAGAACGCGACCCAATCACGGACGTCCGCCAGGGGTTGGGCGCGGAGCCGGCAGATGGTGGTGCGGCCATCGATGTGCCGATCGACGAGCCCGGCGCCCTCGAGCACGATCAGGTGCTTCGACACCGCGGCGAGCGAGATGTCGAACGGCTCTGCCAGCTCGCCGACCGTTCGTTCTCCCCCGGCGAGCGCATTGAGAATCGTCCGGCGTGGTTCGCTGGATAGCGCATGGAACACCAGATCAAGACTCTCAACCATCGAGTTGACAATACGGGGCGGCCCGTCGATTGTCAACCATTCGGTTGAACGACTGAACGGGCCCACGGTTCGGAGGGGGCTGATATGAATAGGCGTGCTCATCCTGCTGCCTCCATCGGAGACGAAGGCACAGGTCCGCCGCGGCAAGCCGCTGGACTCGGCCGGCCTGTCGTTCCCGCTGCTGGCGGCGACTCGCGCCGCGGTGCTCGAGGCGCTGATCGAGGTCAGCGGCGAGGTGGACGCGACGCACCGCCTCGGGGTGCCCCCAACCCTCGACCATCTCGTTCGCCGCAACACAGAACTTCGTAGCGCGCCCACGGCCGCGGTGGAGGCTGTCTACTCCGGCGTTCTGTACGACGCGTTGGGGCTTGGCGACCTCGACTCCGCCTCGCGTCGCCGGGCGCGGGCATGGATCGTCGTGATCTCGGCATTGTGGGGCGCAGTGCGACTGGGCGACCGCATCCCGCCGTACCGGCTCAACATGTGCGGGCGCCTGCCCGGGTTGGCGCACCTCCCCGAGGTCTGGCGGGGACCGCTCGCCGACGTGCTGCCCGCCGCAGCCCGTCAGGGCGTCATCGTCGACTGCCGCTCGGCCGAATACGCCTCGGCGTGGCGTCCCTCGGGCCGGCTGGCCGAGCGAACCGTCGTGGTGAGAGTGCTCCGCGACATCGCCGACGAGCGCAGCGCCGTCTCGCACAACGCCAAGCACACCCGCGGCCTGGTCGCCCGCCGGATCGTCGTCGACAGCATCGATCCGCGGCGGCCCGAGGGCTTGGCCGAGGCGCTGTCGGGTCACTTCGAGGTGGCCCTCGTACGCCCTCGTCGGCCGGGTGCCGCCTGGGAGTTGCGAGTCGTCGAACCCTCCCACTGAACTTCGTCGCACCGAGGTCGCCCAGCGACTGGCCGGCGACAACGTTCCGGGTAGGACGATGTTTCGCGATCGGCTACTCGTCGGGCGCCGTGTCGAAGAGGCTCTTGGCGATGCGTATCGCGCTCATCGACGACGGCCAACCGGAGTAGAACGCGAGGTGGGTGATGACCTCGATCAGCTCGTCCTTCGTGACGCCGTTCTCGATCGCCCGGTTGAAGTGGAAGGGCATCTGCTCGGTCCGGCCGAGCGCGATGAGGGCGCTCACGGTGACGATGCTTCGATCACGCTTCGAGAGACCGGGTCGTTCCCAGACATCTCCGAACAGCACATCGTCGGTGAGCTCTACCAGCTTCGGGGCAAAGTGCCCGAACTGCTGTTTCATGGGTGAGGGCCCTGCTGGCATGGTCGTTGCCCTTCGGTCGTGGTTCGATTTGCAAACGCGATCACCAGTATCGACCACGACGGTGCGGTCGCACGCCTCGGAACCCGATGCACAGGGCGGCCGGTGGCCGGCACGACCTTCAGTCGAGCAGCAACCGGCACAGGCTACGGCTGAGCCAACGTTGGTACCGCGAAGGTGTCCACCCGCGCTCCCCCGTCAGCATCAGGTAGAGCTCGGGACTGTTCAGCGCCCACACGGTGTCGGCGGCTTCGTTGATGGAGGTGTCGAACTTCGTCCTACACCCGGCGCGCACGTCGCGTACCAGCTTGCGCATGTTGTCGGCGCGGCGCTGACTGATCGTCGTCCAGACCTCCGCCGCCTCCGGTTCTGTCGACGACGCATCGCGCAACGCAAGGAACAGCGGCGCGAGGCGGCTGTGCGTCCGGCGAATCGCAGCCGCATATATGGCGAGCTTGATCCGTGGATCGGTCTCGTCGATCATCGCTCTGACGTGACTCCGATCTTCGCCGGCGATCGTCCGATCGGTGCCCGACAAAGCCTGCTCGATCAACTCGCGCAGTACCAACGGCTTGCGGCCGACGAGTCGATACACCGTGTCGGGATTCACCTCGGCGGCCGCGGCGATGTCGGCGATCGTCGTGCTGCGATATCCCTGAGCGAGCACCAGCCTTCGTGCCTCGTCGAGGATGCGTTGACGCAACGCCGACGATTGCAGTCGACGTTGCGCTGTGTCGTACGGACGCCGGGTCACGGATTGGGCCATGCCTGCATCCTTTCATCCGAAGGTACCTCGTATTAACGGATGTTCGAACTCCCGGAGGCCACCAGCACCGACTTGAGAGCGGCTCCGAGCCTCGACATCCCTTCGACCAATCGCTGATCGGATTGCGTCGAGTAACTGATTCGGGCGTGGTTCGGCTCGGCGCTGAGTGGGAAGAACGTCGCACCCGGTACGTAGGCAACCTTGGCCTCGGGCACGGCGTGCTGACGCATGAAAACCTCGGTGTCGAAGCCTTGGGGAAACGTCAACCACGTGAACAGGCCGCCCTGCGGATCCGTGAACTCGACGTCGGCGGGGAACTGTGCCCGAATTGTGTCGAGCATCAGATCCTTCTTGTGCCTGTACACGGTGCGGATCGATTGAATGTGCGTGTCGATGTCGTAGCTGTCGAGGTACAGCGACACCGCCGCCATGTTCAGCGTGCTGCACTGCGTGTCGGCTGCGAGCTTCAACAGCCCGAGCTGTTCGGTGAGGTGTGGCGAAGCGACAGACCAGCCCAGTCGCAGGCCGGGCGCCAGGATCTTCGAGAAGCTGCCCAGGTAGATGACCCGGCCTTCGGTGTCGAGGCTCTTGATAGTCGGCGGTGACGTGCCCTCGAATCGCGTCTCGCGATACGGGGCATCCTCGATCACCATGACGTCGTAGCGGTTCGCCAACTCGATCAAGTGGTGACGGCGCGGCAGCGACATCGTGACGCCGGTCGGGTTCTGGAAGTCGGGGATCGTGTAGATGAACTTGGTCCCGGGATGCGTGCGGAGCACACGTTCGAGTGCATCGGTGTCCATCCCCTCCTCGTCCATCCCAACGCACGCATACGCGGGTTCGAACTGATTGAAGGCGATGAGCCCCCCGAGGAACGTGGGGTCCTCGGTGATGATCACGTCGCCCTTGTCGATCATCAACCTGGCGACGAGGTCGAGGCCCTGCTGTCCGCCATGCAGAACGAGGACGTCGTCCTCCGTGCACGAGACACCCTCGTTGGCCATCCGTCCGGCGATCTGGCTGCGGAGATGCGACGGCCCGTTCGACACCGTGTACTGCAACGCATCCTGACCGTGTTGCATGATCGAGCGGTTGAACACGTCGCCGAGCTCCTCGAGTGGGAAGAGCGTCGCGTCGGGATACCCGCCACC
Organism: Ilumatobacteraceae bacterium; assembly: GCA_040005915.1. Taxonomy (GTDB): domain Bacteria; phylum Actinomycetota; class Acidimicrobiia; order Acidimicrobiales; family Ilumatobacteraceae; genus JAENVT01. The sequence goes on along the minus strand of JBDTYA010000170.1, from coordinate 1,885 downwards.
GAACGAGATGATCGAAGGGTCGGCGCCGAAGCGCAGCAGTTCGCGGATCGCCGACGGTTTGACGTGTTGCATGCGTGACGCAAGTCGAGTGGACATCATGTTCTCCAGGTCGCAGTCACGGTAACCGAGGGCTGCTTACAGTGACAGGTGCTATCGCCACCACGTCTCTACCCGTCTCCACCGAAGGACCTCGATGAACGACACGACCGAACCGTCCGCTGACACAGATCTCCTCGAGCGCCTGCGCCACATCGATACGGCCAGCCTGTCGGACGCCAACAAATCACTGCCGGTGCTGACCGCAGCGCTACGCCCGCTGCTGCTCGGAGCACGAATGGCCGGGAGGGCCGTGACCGCCGTGGCCAACGGTGACTTGATGTCGGTGATCGGCGCGCTCGACCTCGGGGGGCCGGGCGATGTGTTGGTCGTTTCCTCGCCGGGATTCGAGGAGGCCGTGTGCGGCGAGCTGTTCGGCACCGAGGCGTTCCGACGCGGCATGGCCGGTGTCGTCGTCGATGGGATGTCGCGTGATTCCGCTGCATTGAGGCGACTGGGCATGCCCTTCTACTCGCGCGGGATCACCCCGAAAGCACCACCTGCCCTCGCCGTCCCGGAGGTTCAGGTGCCGGTGACGATCGGTGATGTCGACATCCGGCCGGGCGACATACTCGTCGGCGACGACGATGGGATCATCGTCGGCACCGCGGCCGACTTCGCAGCGATCGTCGACGCCGCGGAGGCGATTCAAATCCGCGAGAAGGCGTTGCGCATAGCGATCGAGGACGGCCGCTCGCTGTTCGACACGATGAACTTCATCGCGCACCGCGAGCGTCTGATCGCAGGTGTGGAGAGCAGCCTGACCTTCGAGGGATGATCAGCTCGCGCCGACGCCTCGATCAGATCGTGCGCATCGTGCCGATGAGGTCGCCCATCACCTGACGACAGCGATCACCCACGTCGTGAAGCGGCTCCTTGGCGCCGGCTTCGATCCAGCAGTTGTGCGCCGTGTCGATCAGCAGGCTGACGACACCACTGGCCAGGCGGGCACGCATGCGGGCTTCGTCGCTGTCGCCCTCTCGCTCGAGAACGAGCTCGGCTGTCGCCTCGGCCAGGCGCGTGCGGAAGTACTCGGTACCCGGCGGGTGTTGACCGGGACGCTTCATCATCTCCATGCGAGCCCGCGTCCGCGATGCCTCGCCCTCCAGCGAACCGGACAGCACCTCGAAGCTCTCGAACAGGCTCGTGATCACCGGTTCGCCGGCCGGCCGCTTGCGGAACTGCTCGCGCACCGACTGCAGTAGTTCGTCGAATTGCGGGTACATCACCGCTTCCTTCGTGGGGAAGTAGCGGAAGAACGTGCGCGGCGCGACATTGGCGCGCTCGGCGATGTCGTTGATCGAGGTTTCCTCGTAGCCCTGTTCGGCGAACAGCTCCCACGCCGCCTCCTCGATCGCCTGGCGAGAGGACTCCTTCTTGCGCTGGCGCAGGCCGGCCTGGGCGGCGGGGCCGGCGAGTGCGGTCGTGATGCTGGCGTTCACATGACCAGAGTACGCCACGTCCCTCGCCAATACGGCAGTTGTGCAATTTGTCACAGTTGACATCTGGCAGGGCTGCCAGTTTAATCGAGACGTACCCGAAAGTGAGAACCCAATGAGTGAACCTGTCACCGAAGTCGACCCGAGCGGCGAGATCCCGCCCGACGTGTACCACCGCCGCTGGGGCATCCTCGGCGTGCTGTGCACCAGCCTGATCATCATCGTCATCGGCAACACGTCGCTCAACGTCGCCCTGCCGCGGATGTCGGAGGCGCTGTCGCTGTCCAACAGCCAACAGCAATGGGTGGTCGACGCCTACTCCCTGATCTTCGCCGGCATGCTCTTCACCG
>JBDTYA010000169.1:0-2788 GCA_040005915.1 Ilumatobacteraceae bacterium | reverse complement strand
CCGTCGAGACGTTCACCTTGAGGTTGTTCATGCTGATGGCAAAACTCATCGAGGTCTCCACGGCGCCCTGCGCTCGGGCTCGCTCGAACAGAGCGACCGCGTGATCGACCGACGCCCGGATGGACTCCAGCATCCCGACGACCGATGCGAGGTGGTGAGCGCTCTGCGGAAGAGACCCGGGTGTCTTGCGGGCGGCGGCCCTGACGAACGTGTGCGCCTTGCCGACCGCGTTCTCGGCAATCCCCAACCACAGCGACGCCCAGGTGATGTGCGACACCGGCACCATCGTCTGGCTCGAGATCTCCGAGTACGGCGCCGGAATGACCTGTCCCATCGAGCCCGTTGCCCGCAGGTCGAACCCGATGCTGCATGTGCCGCGCATGCCGATCGTGTCCCACACGCCCGTTGGGGCGAGCGTGAGGTTCGGCTTCTGGACGTGCACCAGTACCTGGTCGTTTGCGGGCGCCTCGGGTGATCGTCGAGCGGTGACCAGCACGTCGTCGACGTACTCCCCGTACGAGATGACCGGTGCTGCCTTCGCCAGTGAGAAGCGATCGCCGTCCTGCTCGACTGCGCAGACGCTGGAGCGAACATCACCGCCGATGCCGACTTCGGATGTCGCCGAGGCGAGCAAGCGGCCCGTCTCCCCGATGTCTCTGAGGAGCGCGTCGAAGTACGGCGTAGCACCACCATGTTCGAGCACGCACGACACCTGGATCTGGTGCATTGCGAAGATCATCGCCGACGACGAGCAGTGCTTGCCGAGCTCCGTGCAGAGTGCCGAGATGTCGGCGTAGGAACAGTCGCCGCCACCATGGCTCTTCGGGACGAGTGCCGCGAGCAGGCCCTCGGCACGCAGGGCGCCAACTGCCTCCGACGGGAACCTCCCGGCCCTGTCAACGTCGTCCGCAACAGGACCCGCGACCTCGGTGCCGATTCGTTCGGCGACTGCGAGAAGTAGGCGGCCTTGCGGACTGAGGGTCTCAAGCCGAGGCATCGTGCTCGGCACCGAGGAGGGAGTCGACCGCAGCACACAGACTGCGTATCGACTCGAACGTCGACCGCTTGAGGAACCGCTCGGGGAACTCGAGATCGAACTCGTCCTCGAGAGCGAGCATCACGTTGACGCTCGCGTGCGACGTGAGACCGGCGTTGTACAAGCTCGCGTCTTCTGCGATCGTCGTCGGATCGCTCACGAGGTGGCCATGGCCCTGCAGGACCTTTCGGATCAGTAGCGCTCTTTCGCTCATAGATCACTTCCTTTCGCATCGGTGGCCATTTGGAGCAGGACGACGGCGACGGCGTACCCACCCGAGTGGCTGAGGCTGATCGACTGGCTGGAGACACCGGCACGGCCGGCGTGTGCCGATACCGACCCGTGCAGGACAAGATGCGGCGCGCCGGTGTGATCGAGGACCGTCTCGACATCTCGGTACTGCACGCCCCCATCGTGACGGAGCGCTTTGATCGCCGCCTCCTTGGCTGCGAACCTGGCAGCGAGGCGATCCACGACGTAGCCGCCGGAGTCGTCCGTGCAGGTTGCCACTTCCGCCGACGTGAAGACCCTGTCGAGGTACCGTTCGCCGTGCACCCGGATCGAGGCCGCGACGTCGGCGACCTCGACCAGGTCGACGCCGATGACGAACCGATCCGATCCGCATTCGTTCGTCGCGTCTGCGGTCGCAGCACGAACCAACTCTCCTACAGATGTTGCTTTCTCCACTGCACACCGTCCTCACCCGACCCGGACTGCTCCGGGAGCGGCCATGCTAGAGCCCGTCGCAACGAACCGCATGAGTCATTCGGCCCGTTTGCACTGGCGTCGGATCACATGCGCGACGTGTCGTCTCTGAGCCACGTTGTGAAGTCCTGCTTGCCGACATTGCGGCGCGCTGCCAATCTGGCGACGACGGTCACGGCCAGGAAGACCGGCATGCGAGCTGTGATTCTCGGCTGTGTCCTGCACAGGTCGATCAGCGAGAGGACGGTCGTCTTGGCCTCGCGGGTGCGTTGTTGCGCCGCCTCCGCTTCGACGTTGCCCGTCGCCACGCGTGTGCGCCGCCGCAGCAGCGCCCTCACCGTTCGGGGAGGCCAGACCGTGACCGTCGCCGCATCGACGATCGTACGTTCGGCGGGGGCGAATGCTTCCGAGATGACGAGGTCGTCCGACATGAGTTGTGGCAGGTTTTGTACCCGCTGGAACCCTTCGGCCGTCACGGCGATCACACCACGTCCGAACAAGCCGGCCCGCACCTGCGGCAGTTGCTCCCAGACGTCGTAGTACCAGCGAACCACCAGGCCAACTCCCGCCCGTGGCAAGATCCGCCGCGGGCCGGCGGCGAGTGTCGTCCCGGATTCGAGGGCGCTGACGAGTAGGTCGACGCTCGTTCGGTCGATCTCGACGTCAGCGTCGACATACAGACGCGGAAAGGCCGACGCCACCCTGTCGCCTTCCTTCAGAGCCGCCGCCTTGGAGGGGTCCGGCAGGTCGACGACCGTGACGTTCGGACCGAACGAACGTGCCGTCTCCGATGTGCGGTCAGTACATCCGTTGCAGACGACGACGACCTCGAGACCCGGCAACGCGACGTCGAGTTGCTCGAGAAGCCGCCGAAGGCCCCGCTCCTCGTTGTGGGCGGGGATGACGACACTGGCTGCGAGAGCTTGCGACCTCACGGCCACAGATGCGACTTCACCCGCGCCGGCCACGTGTCGGGATCCATCCCGTGCGTCGCGAACAGGGCAACAGCCCAGCGCTCGAGTCCGAAGCCGATGCAACTCGAATGCG
>JBDTYA010000168.1:0-27505 GCA_040005915.1 Ilumatobacteraceae bacterium | reverse complement strand
CGAATGAGGAGACTGTAAGTATGAAGGTCTGGATCGACCAGGATCTGTGCACCGGCGACGGGCTCTGCGAAGAGATCGCTCCCGACGTTTTCACACTGCTCGACGATGGCCTTGCCTACGTCAGGGAAGGCGACAAGATCTACGCCACCGCCAAGGGCAACCCCCAGGGCGCCGAAGGTATGGCCAGCTTCCCCGACAGCAAGCTCGACGCGGTCATCGAGAGCGCCGAAGAGTGCCCCGGCGAGTGCATCTTCATCGAGCCCTAACCCTCTAGCTGGGCCAGATCGCGCACCGCATAGCGGTTGTGCCAGAACTCTTCTTCGAAGACGGTGTAGAGGCATTCGAGCAACGGGTTCGTACCGTTCTCCAAGACCTCGATCGGCTGGGTGAAATCGCTCGCCGCAACCTCGGCTAGATAGCTCCCTAGGCGCGTCGCCCGGTCGGCACGCACCGCGAGCGCCTCCCTGATGGACGGCCTCAGGTCGTAGTCCAGGCCGGGGAACCCGAAGTCGAGCGACCCGGTGTTGGGCAGCCCCATCGGGTGGAAGGCCTCGCCGAGGACAGGCACGGTGAACCACTTGTCGATCGCAAAGATCAGGTGCTGCAGGGTCTGCACGAACGAGAACTCGCCGCCGACCGATTCATGCAGCGCATCCTCGGGAAGTGCCTGTGCGCGAACGATCGTCTTCTCCCACTGATCTTCGAGTGCCGCCCAGGCCGCCCGCATGTCCTGCGGGGTCGTGGGTCGGAGCATGGCACGCAGCGGGTACCACGGGTCTCTCTCGTTGACGTATGCCGTGATGTCGACTCCGTTGATGACCACCGAGTCGACCAACGCGTCGATGTCGACATTGACGAGCCAGGCATGACCGATCTTGACGTCGGTGAGGTTGACGTCGCGAAAGAGCGCTCCGGTCAGGTCGGCGCCCCAGAACACCGCTCCCGACAGGTCGCCCTCGAACTCTTCCGGCATGATCTCTCCAGTCGCTTCAACCAAGGAATCTAGCGGTCGTGAGGAAGCCGGTGTGAGCGACCATTCGATGGTCGGGACGCACGGCCTGGCCTTCGACGTACCAACCCCGGTGCAGAACCTCGAGGCTGCGCGTACCGTTCCATGCCTTCGACGCCAAGGCACCGCGGAGCTGCGCCACCTGCAGGATCGACGGGGTGTAGGCGATGAGGATGCCACCGGGACGCAACGCCTGCATCGCGTGCGGCACGACCTGCCACGGTTCGGGAAGGTCGAGCACTACACGATCGATGTCGCGTTCGTCGATGCCCTCGTAGCAGTCGCGCAGCTCGACGTGGTACCGCTCCATCGCGCCCTCGCCGAGGAAGCTGCGGACGTTGGCCTTGGCGCGGTTGGCGAAGTCCTCGCGCATCTCGTAGCCGACGATCTCCGCGCCCCAACGCAGCATCGTCATGCTGAGCGCACCGGATCCGACGCCACTCTCCAACACCCGCACACCCGGTCCGATGTCGGCGAGCATGCACATCGGTGCGAGGTCTTTGGGATAGATCACCTGGGCGCCGCGCGGCATTTCGACGACGAAGTCCTCCAGCGTCGGCCGGAGCGCGGTGTACGGAGAACCCTTGGTGCTCTTGATCACCAGACCCTCGAGTTGGCCGACCACGTCGCTGTGAGCGAAGAACCCGTTGTGGCTGTGGAACTCGGCGCCGTCGGCGAGGGTGATGAGGTAGCGGCGCTGCTTGAGGTCGAGCAGCAGGACCTTCTCGCCATAGGCGAACGGTGTGTTCATCGCTTGCCCCTTCCCTTCCTCATGACCAGTTCGACCGGCACAGGGGCGTGGGCGGAAGCCGTTTCCACCAGATGGCAGAAGGCGCACACGTTACCCGTGGTCGGTGCGCCGCAGTTCGAGCACGATCCCAACTGCTGCCCATCGGCGACAGCGCGACCGGCCAGTAGCGGCGCCATGTTGTCGATGAAGTTGAAATAGAAGCTCGCCTTGCTGCCCGGCGAGGTCTCCTCGATCGTGTTGAGCGCGCCCTTGTATGCGAGGTGCTTGTTACCTGCTGCCATCGGGCATTCGTCGACGAGGTAGTCGATGCCGCGGACGATGCACCACGCCGCTGTCTCGCGTTCAGTGAGCCGAACGAGTGGCTTGACCTTCTTCGGGAACCCGTTGCGTGCCTCGAGCACGGGCAGTTGTCGGGCGAGGTACTCGACGTCCCATCGCAACGTGTTGCCGAACAGCACTGCCGCCTCGTCGTCGAGGTTGTGGCCGGTGACCAACACCGTGTAGTCGCCGTCGAGCGCAACCTTGTCGAAGATGTGGCGTTTGCTCATGCCGCACGCCGAGCACGGAACGCGGCGAGTGGCCTTGGCCGCAGTCGGGATGTCGTAGCCGTACTCGTCCCGAAGCTTGACCTCGATCAGGTTCAGCCCGCGGCCTGCAGCGAACGCCCGGGCGTACTCAGCCGAGGTCTCGCTGTAGTCCCCGATCCCCAACCCGACGTACAGGCCGTCGGCCTCGTAGCCGAGATCGATCAGCAGGTCCCAGACCGCCAGGCTGTCCTTGCCGCCCGACACGGCGACGAGGATCCGGTCGTCGCGACCGAGCATCTTGAAGTGGTCGATCGCCTTCGACACCTGCCGTCGGCACAATTCCATGAAGTGCTCGGCACAGAAGTTGGCGTTGTGCCTCGGCAGGTCGATGATGGCCGGGCCACGACAGGTGCGACACTTGGATCCGATAGCCACCATCACGCGCCTCCGGAGATCACCGGGCGGATCTCGACGACGTCGTCGTCGAGCAGCTCCGCATCACCCGGGACCAACGTGCCGTTGCAGATCACCAGATGCGACTCGCGGTTCAGTTGGAGCTTGGCCAGCAGGGCGTGGACACGACGCGGGCCGGCGATCTCGATCTCGCGGCTCGGATTGCGCAACTTCACCTTCATGTGGCGCGGCGAGCAGCGCGACGCTCCGCGGGCGTCGGTCGCTCGAGTGCCTCGATCCGCAGCGCTTGCCCCGGCTTCAGCACCTCTTTGGCGACGACCACCTCGGTACGTCCCAATGCCTTCTTCAACAAACGTGGTCCCCACACGGCGACGCCGATTGCGAGCCAACCGCGGCTGCCGCCAAGCACGCCCTTGTACAACGCATTGCGACGGAGTGCCGCGACCGGTGACAGGGCGCGGCTCGAGCGGGCCATGTGTCAGACCCTGCGAATCTCGACCAGCGTCGTCTTCTTCTTGCCGCGGCGACTACCGAGCAGGAAGAAGATCAGCAGCAGCACGACGCCGCCGATCGTTGCGACCGTGACCAGCGTGCTCTTCTTGTCGTCGACGCGCCCTTGGACATTGTCCTGAAGTTGACGGAATCGCGATTCGAGGTCGTCGCGGGTGATGCGTTGCTGCGCCATCGTCAGCTCCCTTTCTGCAGGGTCTTCTTCTTCGAGATCCGCCAGGCGGCGATGCCCATCACGACCAGGCTGGCGACGAACGCGAACAGATAGGGCAACATCGTGACCCAACTGCCTCGGAACGACTTGCCGAACTCGTTCTGCACCATCCGCAGGACGCCGATCACCAGGAATGCACAGCCCGTGCCGAGCAGCAGTGCGCCTGCCGCACCGAACGCGAGCCAGCGGCCGGCACCCTTGATGGGACCGAGTGTCTCTTGGCGGGCATAGTCCTTGACGAGGTCAATGACCTGGCTGATCGAGCCTGGGTCACCTTGCGAGGCGGAGTTGTCCTTGTCGGGCACGGCCCTATGTGTAGCACGCCGACGCAGGGATTCTCTACCGATCAGCCGAGGCGGAAGCGCAGCCCGGCCTCGACATCGTCGAGCAGCCTGTCGATCACGTCGAGCCGGCTGGCGGCATCGGGAGCGCACAAGGCGGCGTACTGATCGCTGGGGCCGAACGGGCTGATCGCTGCCAACAGGAAGCTGTCGGAGGATGCGTCACCCGTGAGCTCCCCTTCCGGCACGCTCGATCGATCGCCCATCTCGACGGCCAGTCCCGCGCAGCTGCGGGCGCGCGCTGCAGTCGCCGCAAAGCGCTCGGTGGAGACGACGCTGTCGCCGTCGGGCCAGTCCTCGATCTCGGCACGCGGGTACGGATCGTCGGCCAGCCATCCGGTCACTCGGAACCGGCGAGTGCCCACGGCGACGACGCCGAACCGGTCGCCGTCCATCGGCGCCACTTGCAACATCGTGGCGACGACCCCTACTGCTGATCGAGTGTCGCCACCACCGACCTCACTCCCCCGGTCGATCAACACGACGCCGAACTCGTGATCGGTCGCATCGAGGCAGTCGCGCACCAACCGCTGGTACCGGGGCTCGAAGACGTGCAAGGGCAGCACGACGCCCGGCAGCAGCACCGTGCCCAGTGGGAACATCGGAAGGACGGCCATTCGTCGCCTAACGGGGCGCCAGGATCTCGGCGGCCGGCCCGGCCGGGTACTGGGCCAGCACCTGACCGAGCTGGTCCCACAGGCCCTTGTAGTCGTTGGCTATGCACTCCCCGTTCTGCAGCAACACGAACTCGATCGCGCCTCCCCCGGCTTGCGGGACGTACCCACCCAGCGACTTCGCGCCGAGCTGGCCGGGATTGCAGTTGGGGTTCAACGTGCCGGTCTTGCCGTGCAACTTGCCGGCCAGCGGACCGCCGACGAACACCTCGGACAAAGTCCCGCCTGCAGCACCCGCGACCGGCATGCCTTGGCCGACGGCGTCGGACACCGAGCCGTGCTCGAGCACCCCCAGCAGCGTTGCGCACGACAAGCGGTTCACGTCCGACAGACCGGATCCGTCGACCAGGCTCATCCCGGTGATCGAAACCCTCCAGGCGTTCAACCGCTCGATCACGACCTGTAACCCGGCGGCGCGAGTCCCGACTCCCTTGCCCTGAAAGCCGATCTCCTTCAAGACCATCTCGGCCGTGTTGTTGTCGCTGGTCGTCAGCATCTCGGCGATGATCGCCGGCAACGGGTGCGACTGCACCTCGGCCACGGTTGCGACTCCGGCCGGCGCGCTACCTGCCGAGACATCGCCGACGTCGACCCCACGCGCGACCAGCATGTCGCGCAGCACGGTTGCCGCGCCGACGGCCGGGTCCTTGGCCGAGACCTTCGGCGTCTGCCACGAGTCGTTGGCCAGCAACGCGTCGATCGGGCCTGCCTGCGTGACATGATCGGCGGCCGCCCACGTCGGCACGAAGAACTCGTCGTCGTACCGCGAGCCGTCACCGATCAATGCGCCGGTGATCTTGGTGACACCGTGTTGCTGGATCGCGTCGGCCAGAGACTCGAACGATGTCTCGTTGAACGGCGGATACTTGCCGAGACCGTTCCACCACGAGCTCGCCAGCAGAGGGTCTCCCCCACCGACGAGGTACAGGTCGCCCTGCACGACCCCGTCGGCCCCCAGCGCACCGACCACCTTGGTCGTATAGGTGAAGCCGGGGCCGAGCACGTCGAGCGCGACCGCAGCGGTGATGATCTTGAGGTCGCTCGCCGGCGCCAGAGGGATGGTGTCGTTCTTCGCCGCGACCTGCTGGCCGTCGATCGCGATCGCGACGCAGCGGTTGTCGTCGACGGCGGCGAGCAGTGGCTGCAACGATCGTTGCAACGCACCGAGGTTGACCTGACGCGACAACACGCCGGGCGCACGACGCACCGACAGCAGCGGCGTGGTCATCGGGCCCGGCAACGTTGCCGGATCCGGGGCGACCGGTTGCACCACGGCCGGAGGGCGGCGGGCGTCCGCGAAGCGCCACAGGGCGCCGAGCCCTGCTGCGGGAATCGCGGCGAGTACGACCAGGACGGCGATCGGATTGATACGCGGCGATGCCATCAGTCGAGCCCACGCCGCCGACGGAACTCGGAGTACTGGTACAGGTGCGCCAGGGCGGTCACGGCGCGGCTCCCGCTCGCGTAACACAGCCGACCAGTCGCGCGAACGGCGGCCGGCCCGGGATTGGCCGGGTCCGCGACGGCGAGCTCGGTCGCCGTCAATACAGGCTTGTCGTAGCGACGCGACAGCTCGTCGGCTGCCTCGGCAAACCGCTGATCCTGACGCTCGTGGTAGGCGACGATCCGGTCCAATCCATGACCAGGGTGGAACCCGCCCTCGCGCATCATCCGGGCCTGGTTGCTCTGAATGCCGACGCCGAGGTAGATCACCGAGTGCACCGCCGGGTGCGCGGTGATCATCTCCATCACTTCGGGAATGGTGTCGCGAACCTCGCCACCCGCGCAGTCGACCGGGTTGTTACGGCTCCACCGCGCTGGGAGCTTGGTGTCGATGTCGGCCATCAAGTCGTCGGGCAGACCGATCAGAACCAAGCCGCCGCTGCGGGCGATCGCATCGGATGTCACGACACCCCATCCGCCGGCGGTCGTCAGCACCACTACGTTGGCGCCCCTCGGCAATGGTTGGGTGGCGAACGTCGCTGCCGCGTCGAACGCCTCCTCGACGGTGACCGCACGCGTCACACCGGCCTGTCGGCAGACCCCGTCGAATATCTTGTCGTCCGCAGCGAGCGCGCCGGTGTGGCTCGCCGCCGCCTTGGCGCCGCCCTCCGTCGCGCCTCCCTTGATCACGACCAAGGGCTTGCGCGCCGCGACCGAGGTGAAGGAGTCGAGCAGTGCCCGGCCGTCGACGATGCCCTCGACATAGGCGAGTGACACGGCTGTCTGCGGATCGTCGGCGTACCAGCAGAGGTAGTCTGCCGGAGTCACCGCTGCTGCGTTTCCGGCAGAGACGGCGCGGCTGATGCCGACGCCTGTCTGCCGGGCAAAGTTCAAGAAGCTGCTGACCAGGTTGCCGCTCTGGCTGGCGACTGCGATCCGGCCCGCCGGCGGATACGGAGCAACGATCTGCGCGCACAGACCGGCGGGCGTGCTGACGAGACCTTGCCCATTTGGGCCGGCCAGCAGGATCCCGAGGTCGTCGGCCAGAGCGACCAGCCGGGCCTCCGCGGCCTCGCCCGCCGGGCCGGCCTCGCCGTAGCCGGCACTGGTCAGGAAGGCGGCCTTCACGCCCTTCGCCGCGCAGGCCCGCAACACACCCTCGTTGGCCGCAGCCGGTGTACAGACGAAGACGAGGTCGATGGCGTCGTCGGGCAGCGCGCCGATGTCGGCGACCGTCTGGATGCCCAGCACCTCCTCCGCATCGAGGTTGGTCCCGAACACCGCGCCGTCGTAACCGCCGGCGAGGATGTTGTGCAGGCTGACGAAACCGAACTTGCCCGGGTGCGTGCTGGCACCGGCGACCAGCACTCCCTTCGGCTCGAACAGGGCACGGAACTGCGTGTCGGTCGGCCGGTGCCGGCGGACCTTCTCGTTGCCGCCGGTATCGCCGAGCTCGACGAGGGCATCGACGGCCACAGGCCTCCCGTCGGCTTGGATGATCAACGGGTTCAGGTCGACGCTGACGATGTCGTCGCGCTTCGTGACAACGGTCGACAAGCCGACGAGCACCGCGATCAGCGCGTCGCGATCCACGGCAGGCTCGCCGCGGAACGCACCGAGCAGTCTCTGCGTGGCGAGCCCATCGATCATCTCCGCGGCATCGACCTCACTGATCGGTGCCGGCCGGAACTGCACGTCGGCGATGGCCTCGGTGAGGATGCCGCCGATGCCCAGCATGATGTTGGCGCCGAACTGCGGGTCGCGCACTACCCCGGCGATCATCTCGCGATTGCCGGCGATCATCGGAGCGATCAACAGCGAGACCTGGCCATCGGCCACCGTGGCCTTCGTCAACAACTCGTCCGCGGCGAGGTGCACCGCGTCGCTGTCGCCCAGGCGCAGGCGCACCAGGCCGCGCTCGGTCTTGTGGGCGATCTCGGCGCCGCACAGCTTGACGACAACCGGATATCCCAATGCCTCGGCAGCCGCTACGGCGTCCGATGCGGTCGCGACCTCGCGCTCGTCGGCGACGGGAATGCCGTAGCTGCGCAGCAGCGTCTTCGATGCCGCCTCCGACAGGGTCACCGTTCCACTCACCGTCGCCACGCTAGGCGACGTTGCCGCCCTCCGGTCGTCTCTGTCAGCCCACAGACCGACCGCCGTTCCATGAGCTGACAGTGACGTACGCTCGGCCGAGATCGAACCCGTCGAATGCGCCGCCGGCGTTCCGCATGAGCGAACGGCCCGAAAGCTCCCCTACGGCACCAACGCCGTGCGGAAGAAGACCGTGATGTGGTCTCGGCGACGGAGCAGCGCATCGGGTGCCAGCGGGTCTTGGTCGAGGAGGCCCCCGAGGAACGGCGAGTCCGAGAAGTAGCTCAACAACGCCCCGTAGCCGGTGAGCAACAGTTGCTCGGCATCGTGGTGGCGGAACACACCGTCTTTCATCTCGGTGCGGAAGTACAGCACGCTGCGATCCCACATCGGGCGCAACACACCGGCGAGGTCGATGCCGAGGTGGGCGCCGCCGTCGAGCGCTTCGCGGCGCATCAGGCGGACGTAGTCGTTGTTGTCGGCGAAGAAGTCGAACCCTGCACCGATCACCAGTTCGACCTTCGGCCAGCCGCGCTGCGGGCTCGCGATCGCCTCCGCGAGGCGCTCGAACCAATCGCCGAGCAGGCGCTCGAAGACCTCGTGGTAGAGCGCTTCCTTCGACGAGAAGTGGTGCAACAGGCTCGGCCGGCGAATGCCCACACCTGCGGCTATGTCGTTGAGGGAGGTGCCGTCATAGCCCGATTCGGCAAAGCAGTGCAACGCCTCGTTGATGATCAGGTCGCGGGTCGAAAGGTGCTCCCCCGCATTCACCACCATGCCGGCAGTGTAACCCTCGCGTCACCCTACCGACCAGTAGGTAGGTCTGGTAGGGTGAGCCGATGATGTGGGTCGTCGCCCTGAGTCTGATCGCCGGTTTCGGTGTGTCCTTCGTCGCCTTCGTGTCCTCGACCGTGTTCCTTCACCGCGGCCTCGCCCACCGGGCCGTCACGTTCAAACGGCCGGTCACCGAGGCGTTCCGTTTCCTGGTGTGGATCACCACCGGCATACGTCCGCGGCAGTGGGTCGCCGTGCATCGCAAGCACCACGCCTTCACCGACGTCGAGGGTGATCCGCACAGCCCAGTGCTGCTCGGCTGGTTCAAGGTGCAGCGCAGCAACGTCGCCCTCTACCGCCGTGAGGCCCGCAACGCCGAGACGCTCGGCCGCTATGCCAAGGACCTGCAACCGACCCGGGCCGATAGGTGGTTCTACGATCATGCGTTGTTCGGTCTGGCGATCGGCGTGGGAGTGATGGTGATCGTCTTCGGACCGGTCGTCGGGCTGCTGGCTGCATTCGTTCACCTCAACCTGTACCTCGGTGGCTCGGCAGCGGTCAACGCGGTCGCACACCACTTCGGCAGGCGCCCGTATCCCAACCGTGCCGGCAACCTACAGTGGCTCGCGCTGATCACTGCGGGCGAGGGCCTGCACAACAACCATCACGCCGCGCCGACCTCGGCGCGGCTGTCGCACCGTTGGTTCGAGATCGATCCCGGCTGGTGGGTCATCCGAATGCTCATGCTGCTGCACCTCGCCAAGGTTCGCCTGACCGAGCTGCATTTCGTCTCGGCCAAGCGCATACCCGCGTAGAGGTTCACGCCGAGGCGCGACTACCTCTTCTGGTCAGTCGCCATCGATCTTGTCGAGGATCTCGTGAGCCTTCCCGGCGACAGTGCCGACCACGCCGTCCTTGGCAGCCATCTTGGCCGCCTGGTCGTCGACCTTCTGGGCGACCTTCTGAGCCTGGGCCTTGGTCTCAGCACCCTTCTTACCGGTGAACATTCCCTTGACACTGTCGAGTAGACCCATGGTGATTCCTCCTAGTACGCCCTGGTGTGACGCACGCTACCCTCCCCGTCATGCACATCGTGTCGGCTCTCTTCGTCGAAAACTTCGAGATGCGCGCCGCGCCCGGACCGTCGACTCGGATCGATCTCACCGGAGCGATGTTCTCGATGGCGGCCCCCTCCGAGGTGCCGGTCACCCTGTCGCCTCATCTCATCGCCTTGCTCTACTGCACCGCCGCCGAACCCGGTAACGGTGTGTTCGAGGTGGTCTTCCGCAAGGGCATGTCGGAGGACGACGAGCAGATCGCGCGCAACGTCAGCCCGTTCACGGTGGATCCCGGCAAGTTCACCTACCGGCTGGTGAAAGGCGAGCTCGAGTTCGCCGACTACGGGCAGATCTTCGCCCACTGCCGCATCGACAAAGGACCGTGGCACCTCGTTCCCTTCACCCTTCTGCCACCAGTGGCCTGACCGGGGATAGGGTCGGTTTCGTGCCTTCGACACTGACCAACGAGCAAGAAGCGGCCGCCATCTCATTGATCCGTGGGTTCGCCATGGATGCTCCCCTCAAGGCCAAGAGCGGTCACCAAGGAACAGCAATGGCATTGGCGCCGCTGGCCCACGTGCTGTTCGGCCGGGTGATGCGATTCGACCCTGCCAACCCACATTGGCCGGATCGCGATCGCTTCATCCTGTCCAACGGCCACGCGTCCATCCTGCAGTACTCGATGCTGTACCTGTGCGGCTACGGGCTCGAGCTCGACGACATCAAGCAGTTCCGCCAGTGGGGCTCGTTGACGCCCGGCCATCCCGAGGCAGAGCTGACCGTCGGAATCGAGGTCACCACGGGTCCGCTCGGTCAGGGTTTCGCCAATGCCGTCGGCATGGCCATCGCCGAACGGCGGCTGCGCACACAGTTCGGCGACGACGTCATCAACCATCACACGTTCGTCATCGCCGGCGACGGCTGCTTCGAGGAGGGGATCAGCCACGAGGCCGCCTCGCTGGCCGGCCACCAACGCCTCGGCAACCTCATCTGCATCTACGACGACAACCACATCACCATCGACGGCAACACATCACTGTCATACAGCGACGACGTCGGCCTGCGGTTCGAGGCATATGGATGGGACGTCATCCACCTCGGCGAGATGGCCGACGATTGCGACGGTCTCGAGGCCGCGCTCAACACGGCCAAGGCCGTGACCGACAAGCCCTCACTGTTGATCCTGCGCAGCCACATCGGCGCGCCCAGTCCCGACTGGACCGACAAGCACGAGGCGCACGGCAATCCGTTCACCGCCGAGCAGGTCGCCACCACCAAGGCCGTGATGGGAATCCCCGACGAGCCGTTCTGGGCGCCACCGGATCTGGTCTCGGCCTACCGCAACTACGTCGCCGAGCGCGGCACCGCCGAATTCCAGCAGTGGTCGAAGCGCAAGGCTGCGTCGACTCTCGATCAGGCCGCATGGGATGCCTGCTGGGGTGCCACCGGTGTCCCGGGCTGGGAGTCAGCGCTACCCACGTTCGAACAGGGCGAGAAGATCGCCACACGCGTCGCCATCGAGAAGGCGTTCAACGCCTCGCTCGATGTCGTCCCCGGGCTGTTCGCCGGTGCGGCGGACCTCACCGGCAACACCGGCACCAAGCTCTCCGGCCAAGAGGCGCAATCGTTCGACCATCCCGGTGGGCGGCAGATGTACTACGGCATCCGCGAGCACGCGATGGGCGCGGCCATGGTGGGCATGGCCAAGCACGGCGGAGTCCTGCCCGCGGGCGGCACATTCTTCGTGTTCCTCGACTACATGCGCCCACCGGTTCGGCTCGCCGCTCTCAGCCACGCCAAGGTCGTGTTCGTCTGGACCCACGATTCGGTAGGCGTCGGCGAGGACGGGCCCACCCATCAACCCATCGAGCAGCTCGCCACGCTCCGCGCCATCCCCCACCTGCAGGTCATCCGGCCGGCCGACGCCAACGAAACGGTCGCGGCGTGGAAGGCCGCCGTCCACCACGACGGCCCCACCGCGCTGGTGCTCAGCCGGCAGGCGATCACCGTGTGCACCGACGGCTCGGCGGTCGAGACCGGCGCCGCAGTCGTGCGCGCCGTCGACCGCCCGCAGGTGGTGCTGGTGGGCACCGGCAGCGAGGTCGCACTGTGCGTCGAGGCGTCCGAACAACTGGCGGGTGCCGGTATTCGTGCGGCGGTCGTCAGCATGCCGTCGTGGGACCGCTTCGCTGCGCAGAGCGCCAGCTACCAGGACGACGTGCTACCGGCGGGCTTGCCGGTGCTGTCGGTCGAGGCTGCCGTCACGTTCGGGTGGGAGCGGTACGCCGACGAATCGATCGGCATCGACCGTTTCGGCGCCAGCGCGCCGGGCGACATCGCGATGGACAAGTTGGGTATCAACGTCGCCAACGTCGTGGCTGCAGCCACCCGGTTGGCTCAGGCAAAGGGGTAATCATGGATCGTCTCGCCAACCTGTACCACGAGTTCGGGCAGAGCCCGTGGCTCGACAACCTCAAGCGTGGCTACATCACGTCGGGTCAGTTGGCCCATCTGGTCGACCGCGGAATTCGCGGTCTCACCAGCAACCCGACCATTTTCCAAAAGGCGATCCAGGGCTCGCCCGACTACGACGAGCAGTTCTCCAAACTGGCCGCCGCGCAGCACCCGATCATCGACGACTACTGGGCGATGGTCCTCGGCGACATCCACGGCGCCCTCGAAGTCTTCGCCGCCCTGTACCACGACAGCCACGGGGCCGACGGTTTCGTGAGCCTCGAGGTAGCACCGGACCTGGCCCACGACAGCGCCGGCACAGTGGCGGCTGCCCGCCACCTGCACGAGCAGGTCCGCAGGCCGAACCTGATGGTGAAGATCCCGGCTACGGCCGAGGGAGTGCCGGCCATCGAGGCCATGATCGCCGAGGGCCGCAACATCAACGTCACGTTGATCTTCAGCCTCGATCGCTACGCCGACGTGATGGAAGCCTACATGAAGGGTTTAGAGTCGTACGCCAAGCAACCGTCCGCTGATCTGTCGAAAGTTGCCAGCGTGGCCAGCTTCTTCATCAGCCGGGTCGACACCGAGATCGATCATCGACTCGACACGCTGGGCACCCCCGAAGCGCTGGAGCTGCGCGGCAAGGGCGCCGTCGCCCAGGGCAAGTTGGCGTACCAGATGTTCCAGCAGGCGTTCAGCGGTGCTCGCTGGGAAGCGCTGGCGGCCAAGGGTGCCGTCGTGCAGCGACCGCTGTGGGCCAGCACCTCCACCAAGAACCCGGCGTATCCCGACACGCTGTACGTCGATGAGCTCATCGGCCCCGACACCGTCAACACGTTACCAGAGGCCACCCTCGAAGCATTCGCCGATCACGGCAGTCTCGTCCGTCGTGTCGACGCCGATCTCGACGTGGCCCAGGCCGCGTGGCGCGATCTGGCCGAAGTGGGGGTCGATCTCGACGACGTCGCTGCCAAGCTCGAGCGCGAAGGCGTGTCGAGTTTCCAGAAGAGCTTCGACGAGCTGCTCGCTGCCCTCGAGTCAAAGGCCACCGAACTCCGAGCGTGAACGATGAATCCGTCAAGAAGCTGCTCGACGAGATGGATCTCGGTCGCAACAGGAGGCTCGCCGAGCAACTTCTCCGGTCCTCCTTGGCGCTGCTCGACGATCGGCCCGACAACCTCGACCTGAAGATCGCCGGCGCCGCGCTGGAGGAGATGCGCGAGGCGTTCAAGATGTTCGCCCCCTTCCACGACATTCCGAAGGTGACCATCTTCGGGTCGGCGCGCACCCAGATGGCGGACCCGTTGTACATGCAGGCCCGCGATGTCGCCGCCAAGTTGGCAGCCGAGGGTTGGATGGTCGTGACCGGCGCCGGTCCCGGAATCATGCAAGCGGGCATGGAGGGCGCCGGACGCGACATGTCGATCGGAGTGTCGATCAGGCTGCCGTTCGAGCAGGGAGCCAACCCGGTGATCGCCGGAGACGTCAAGTACGTCAGCATGAAGTACTTCTTCACACGCAAGTTGATGCTGATCAAGGAAAGCAAGGGTTTCGTGTGCCTGCCCGGCGGCTTCGGCACGCTCGACGAGACGTTCGAGCTGTTGACCCTCACCCAGACCGGCAAGGGGCTGCCCGTGCCGATCGTGCTCCTCGACACCCCTGGCGATCCGTACTGGGAGACGGTGCACGACTTCGTCGGGCGTCAGCTCGTCGAGCGCGGCCTAGTCGCCGCCGCCGACACCCAGCTCTACCTCGTGACCGACGACTGCCAGACGGCGGTCGACGAGGTGCTCGGCTTCTACAAGAACTACGACTCCATCCGATACGTCGGTCACCTCGTCGTGATGCGCCTGAAGCAGGCCCCGACCGACGCCCAGCTTGCTGTGCTGAACGAACGATTCGGTCAGTCATGCGCACCTGCCGGCATCGTTCGGGCCACACCCTTCGAGCCAGAACGCAAGGAGAACGACCGCCTCGACCTGGCGCGGATCTCGTTCACGCTGGCCAACCACAGCAGCGGTGTGCTGCGCGAGTTGATCGACACCGTCAACTCATTCGTCGAAGTTCGATCCGTCTCCTAGTAGGTGTATCGCCTTCTCGACGGCACGGCGGGCCTGGGTCAGCCGCTTGTCGTCCGGCGATTTGCCCCGCCCCTCGGCCGACGCCTCGCGGAGTTGGTCGAACGTGATCTGGTCGAGGTCGTCGACGACGACCTGCAATCGCCCCACGAGGTCGTCGTAACGGGCCATCACAGCGCCTCGGCGACGAGGTCCATCGGATGCCTCACCTTGACGCCGGCAGCAGCGAGGTGGAACGCGCAGCCCGGGTTGGCGCTCGCCACCACTTGTGGTCCGGCACGCGCGATCGCGGCGAGCTTGCGCTCGCGGATCTCGCCGGCAAGTTCCGGCTGCAGCGTCGAGTACGCGCCTCCAGCGCCGCAGCACAGTCCATCGTCATCGAGCTCGACCACGTCGGCGACGGCGGCAAGCAGCGTGCGAACCGGGAGGTGGGCACGCTGCACGTGGCGCAAGTGACACGGGTCCTGGACCGTGACGGGTCCGAGGCGGCTGCGCACCCTCAAGCGGTCGACCAGTGGCGCGACGAACTCGCTCGCGTCGCGGACACGGGCACTGAAGTCGTTCGCGGCCTGAGTGCCGACCAGGTGCCCATAGTCCTTCAGCGCCGCACCGCAGCCTGCCGAGTTGACGACGATGGGGGCATCGCCGGGCATCGAGGCCATCACCTTCTCGGCCAGCTGCTTGGCCTCGTGGTCGAGTCCGGCGTGGATGTGCAAAGCGCCGCAGCACGCGCCGCCGGGCCCAGGCAACAGAAACGAAACACCGACTGCCTCCAACACCTTCGCTGTGCTGCGATGGGTCTGGCGTTGCCAGGCATCCATGACGCAACCGGTGAACAGCCACGCATCGCCGCCGGTGGGCGCGGGCAGCCGCCCGCGACGTACCGCAAGCCTGGGGAGGCCGGCGCCCTTGGGCACCGCATGGAAACGTTGGGCGACGGCGATCAGCGTCGAGCCCACCAGCAGGGTGCGGTGATGTCCGAGCACGCGGTATCCGAGACGCTGCCACCATGGCGTCATGCGATGTTGCGCAGCCAGCGTCTCGCGCGTGCCCTCCATCAACTGGCCGAACTTGACGCCACTGGGGCACGCCGGCTCGCAGCCCCGACATTGCACGCATGTCTCCATGAAGTTGACGAAGTCGTCGGTGATCGGAGCATCGTCGAAATGCACGGCGCGCATCGCCGAGATCCGGCCACGGGGCGACAGCGCTTCTTCGCCGGTCACCCGGAACGTCGGGCAGTGCGGAAGGCAGAGCCCGCAACTGACGCATGTGCTCAAGTCGTTGTCGTCGAGTTGAAGTTTCACGATGCTCCCAACGTACCCGTAACGTCCAACCAGCATGCCCGAGGGTCACACACTTCACCGAATTGCCGTCGATCACTCCAAGATCCTGCGGGGCAAGCACGTCACGGTGACTTCACCGCAGGGACGCTTCGCCTTGGACGCCGCCCTGGTTTCCGGTTCGCGCCTCGCGGAGATCGAGGCGTATGGCAAGCACCTCTTCTACTACTGGTCGAACGGCCTCGTCGGCCACGTGCACCTCGGGCTGTTCGGGCGGTTTCGCGTGTACCAGCGCAAGCTCGCCCCGGAGCCATGGGACGCACCGACCGTGCGGATGCGGATGCGGGTGCCGAAGGCGACGATCGACCTGATCGGGCCGACGGACTGCACGATCGGCACGATCGACGATCGTTCCCGGATCGTCGGCAGGCTCGGGCCGGATCCATTGCGGCCCGACGCCGATCCCGACAAGGCCTACGCGGCCATCGCTCGCCGGGTCGCGCCGATCGGACAGCTGCTGCTCGACCAGAAGGTGATCAGCGGCCTCGGCAACGTGTATCGGGCGGAGGCATTGTTCATCAACCGCATCAACCCGCGCCGGCCGGGGAATCGGATCGACCGGCCCGAGTTCGACGCGCTGTGGGCGACCATCGTCGAGATGCTCGAGCGCGGATTTGCCGAGGATCGCATCGTGACGCTCGACCTCGACCTGTTCGACGTGCCCGCCGGCATCACCCATCGGGGTGCGACGACCTACGTCTACCACCGCGACATCTGTCTGTACTGCGCAAGCCCGATCGAGATCGTCGAACTCGGCGGACGGGCGTGCTACTACTGCCCGGTCGACCAGCCGAACTGACTACTGCGCATGCCACTGCGGCGCGTCTGCCTCGCCGCGCCAGTAGCGCAGCCGCAGCTCGGCTTCCTCGGCGGCCGACGGGTCGGAGCGGGCCGCGCGGAGACGCATCAGAGTCGCCGCGACCAATCGCAACTCGGCGATCGATCCGGCCAACAGGTCGTCACGCAGTGACACCCCGTAGCCGGCGGCGAACGATTCGTAGATACCAGGCTCGCCACCCCATCGCTCGGTCCACGTCATCAACGGAGCGTGATCCCACGCCGCAGGCCCGCGGCACAACAGATCCCAATCGAGCAGCACCGGTCCTTCGGCGGATTGGATCACGTTGCCGGGGTGAATATCGCCGTGGCACACGACGGTGCCGCGATCGCGGCAATCGTCGAGCTGGGGCAAGCCGGCGGCGATAGCAGCCTCGATGGTCGCTCGCGACTCGGCGTCGAGTTGGTCGTCGACATCGGCAACCAGCGACGCGAAGTTCCACCACGGGAAGTCACCGCAGAACGGCATCGGGTACGCCACCGGAACGGCGTCGGAGTCGAGCAGATGCAGAGTGGCGACCATCGCACCCACAGCGGTCCAATCGATCGGGCCGCTCTGCTCGACAGCGCTGATCGCGAAGACCGCAAGCCCACCGCTGACGAACGGTTCTTCGCGCAGGTATGTGGGCACGCGCAAACCGGCACCGGTCAGCACCTTGCCGAGAGCGACTGCCTGCGCCGGCGGGGCGGAAGGGCGGCTGACCCGCAGCAGCACATCGTCCCCAGCCGTGAAGAGGCCGTTCATCCCGAGCCGCAGCAACTGCGGGATCGCAAAGCCCCAATGCCGTGCCGCCCGTTCGGCCGCCAACGTCACGGAGTCGAGCGGTCCTGGCGGCGCGGCGACGAACGGCAGCTCAGCCGAGGATGACACCGGGGTTGAGCCGCTCGGTCGGGTCGAACTCCGCCTTGATACGCCGAGTGAGGTTGGTGACCGACGACTCGTGCTGATGACCGGCGCGGGCCGCCGCAGCATCGTGGACGACACCGACCCCCACCTCGGCAACGAACTCACCCGTCAGCGCGCCGACCGCAGATGGGGCAACGATGCGCCTGCTGCCGGCCGGCAATCCCGGCGGCCCATCGCAGGCGCTCATCGAGCAGCCGAGAGCCTGAGCGTCGACGTCGCCCGGGTGGCCCTCGAGCAATGCCCAGATCCGAGTGCCGTCCCACAACACGGATGCCGGTCGGTAGAGGCGGGTGAAGATCTCGAACGGCTCGGCCGCCTCGGTCGTGAACCATTGCGAGCGTTGCGGCCGTGGGCGGGTGCGGATGATCACGTCACCGAGGAAGCCCAACGTGCCGCGGGCGCCGACCAGCAGCCGGCACAGATCGAACCCGCTGACATTTTTCACGGTCGGCCCACCCGCCTGGACGATTTCGCCACCATCCGAGACATAACAGGTCTGCAGCAACACGTCGCGTACGGGTCCGTAACCCAAGCGGCGGACGTCGCTGCGACCGACCGACAGCGCCCCACCGACGGTACCGCCCGGCGGCAACGCCACGCATTGGCCGACCTCGGCGAGTGCTGCGTCGAGGTCGTCGATCGGCGTACCGGCCCCACAGCGCATCGTCATCTCGTCAGCTTGGATCCACTCGATTCCCGACGGCGCCCGCACGGTGCGCACCCCGGCGACGGCGCCGCCACGTGTGCCCAGTCCGCTGATGGTGACCGGATCGGATGCGCCGACGTCGTCGGCGAACTCCGTCAGATCCATGCACCCTCCGGCACATGCTGCAGATCGGCACACGACGCCGCGGTCGGCAGCACCTTGTTGGGATTTGCGAGGCCCGTGCTGTCGAAGGAACGCCGCAGGCGCGACTGCGCGTCGAGGTCGACGGGCGAGAACATCAACGACATGAAGTCACGCTTCTCGAGGCCGATCCCGTGTTCGCCCGACAGAACTCCCCCAGCCGCGACCGAGACACGAACGATCTCCTCACCGGCAGCATGCACCCGATCCATCACGCCGGGCTCGCGCTTGTCGAATACCAGCAGCGGATGCAGGTTGCCGTCTCCGGCGTGGAACACGTTCATCACCAACAGGTCGTGCCGGGCGACGATCTCGTAGACCTTCTGCAACACCTCGGGCAGGCGTCGCCGTGGCACGACGGTGTCGTGCAGGTAGTAGTTGGGCTTGATACGGGCGATCGCACCGAACGCGTTCTTGCGGCCCTTCCACAACAGGGCGCGCTCGGCCTCGTCCTTGGCGATGCGCACCGTGCCTGCACCGTGCGCCATGCCTATGTCGACGATGCGCTGCACATCCGCCTCGAGACCGTGTGGCAGCCCGGCGACCTCGACCAGCAGGATCACGGCAGCGTCGATCGGCAGGCCGGCATGGATGTACTCCTCGACCGCCCGCACGCACAGCTGGTCCATCATCTCGAGTGCCGCTGGGACCATACCGGCGGCGATGATCGCACTGACGGTTCGGGCACCGTCCTCGACACTCGTGAAGTCCATCAACATCGTCCGCACGACCGGCGGGTTCTGCGTCAGCCGAACGCACACCTTGGTGGCGATGCCGCACATGCCCTCGCTGCCGACGAACGCACCGCGCAGGTCGTACCCGCTCGGTTCGGCCTCGTCGCTGCCCAACTGCACGATCTCACCGTCGGGCAAAACCACCTCCAGGCCGAGGATGTGGGCAGTGGTCACGCCGTCGGAGAGGCAGTGCGGGCCACCAGAATTGTTGGCGACGTTGCCACCGATCGAGCAGCTCTGCTGACTGCTGGGATCGGGGGCGAAGTGCAGGCCGAGCGGTGTGACCGCGCGGGTGAGATCGAGGTTGAGGACGCCCGGCTCGACCCACGCCAACCGGTTGACCGCGTCGACCGACAGCACGTGGTTCATCTTCGTCGTGACGATCATGATCGCGTCGTCGAGCGGTGTCGCCCCGCCTGCCAGGCCTGTACCCGCGCCGCGGGCGACGAACGGGCGGTTGTGCCTGACCGCGATACGAACGCACGCCTGCACCTCGGCGGTCGAGGTAGGAAAGCACACGACGCCTGCTCGGCCTTCGAGGTTGCTCGCGTCGCGCTTGTACAGGGCCAGCTCGGTGTCTCCGATGCGGACGCGGTCGGGCGACAACGCCGCGCCCAGTTCCGTCACCAGCGCGTCGTTCATGCGCGTCGGCGACGATGATCGCCGCTGCGGTCGCGCACCTGCTTCAACACGATCACTTGACCCGGCTCGACAGCCCGATCGGCCACCGAGGCGTCGCCGTCTTCCAGGTCGTCGGCCAGCGGGCCGGCCGGGTCGTCGAGCCGGCTGCGCAACTCGGTCTCGCGGGCACGCATCGCCTTTCGCCCCTCCGAGAACGCGTCGTGCACGCGTCCGGTGATGCCGTGGACGATGTTCGTGGGAGTCAGGTGCGTGGCAGCTTGCTTCATCTTGCGTTTTGCAACACCCACGCTGGCCACCCCGGCGACGGCGCCGCCGACGAACCATGTCATTCGCTTGATCATGCCGATCTCCGTTCCTTGCGACGAAAGCGTCGGACTGCGCGTGACGTGCCCGTTGCCAGTGCCGCCGTCTTGATGACCGGCGTGCTCAAGGCGGCTCGGGCGACCCGGCCGCCGCCGGCGACCGCACCACTGATCGCCTCGGCCGAACCGAGCACGCGATCGAAGCGCTCGAGCTCGTCGCGGGCCTCGGCGACCGTTGCCTTGGCATCGGCGGTCGAGGAGCGCAGTTCGGCCAGAAGCGGGCCGGTCTCCTGGCGCAACGACACCACCTCGGCGCGCAACGATTTCATGGCGTCGAGCACACGCATCAACACGACGACAAGGGCCGCGAAACCTATGCAGCACAACACTGCGGCCAGTACCAATGCCAGCTCACCGGCCGTCATTTGCGTTCGTCCATTCGCCTTGCCACGTCTGCTTCTGCTCCGTGCTCGCTCGGTTCGTAGTACTGCTTGTCGCGGATCGACTCAGGCAGGTATTGCTGGTCGATCCAGCCCTTCGGATTGTCATGAGGGTAGTCGTAGCCGACCCCGTGGCCCAGTGATTGGGCCCCTTTGTAGTGCGAGTCACGCAGGTGCGGGGGTACCTCTCCGACGGCGCCGCCCTGCACATCACCCCGCGCGTTCCAGATGGCGAGAGCCGACCGGTTGCTCTTCGGAGCAGTCGCCATGTGGATCGCCGCCTGGCTGAGGTTGAGTTGTGCCTCGGGAAGGCCGACGTGCTCCAACGCGTGGCCCGCGGCGACGGCCACGAGGAGCGCCTGCGGATCGGCCATGCCGATGTCCTCGCTGGCGAAGATGATCATGCGGCGGGCGATGAAGCGGGCATCCTCCCCGGCCTCCAACATCCTGGCGAGGTAGTACACCGCGGCCTGTGGATCGCTGCCGCGCATGCTCTTGATGAACGCGCTGATCACGTCGTAGTGATCGTCGCGGCCGTAGCGCAGCGCGCTGGTACCGAGCGCCGCCTCGACGTGAGCGAGTTCGACCGGCTTCGGATCTGCAAGCGCGCACGCCACTTCCAGCGCCGTCAACACCTGTCGCCCATCGCCACCGGCGCGGTCGACGAGATGGTCGATCGCCTCCTGCGTGGCAGTGGTGCCTTCGGCCTCGAGGCCGCGGCGCACCAGCGTCTCGATCGCATCGCTATCGAGTGGCTCGAGGCGGAACAGCGTGCTGCGGCTGCGCAACGGCGGGTTGACCTCGAAGAACGGGTTCTCCGTCGTCGCCCCGATCATGGTCAGCGTGCCGTCCTCGACGGCCGGGAGCAGGCCGTCCTGCTGGGCCTTGTTGAATCGGTGGATCTCGTCGAGGAAGAGGATGGTGCCCCTGTTGTGCTCCCCCAGCCGCTGGCGGGCCCGCTCGATGACCTCGCGCACGTCCTTGATCCCGGCGTTGACGGCGCTCATCTGCTCGAAGACCCGCTTCGTGCTGCCGGCCACCGCTAGCGCCAACGTGGTCTTGCCGGTGCCTGGCGGGCCCCAGAAGATGGCGCTGGTCAGCCTGTCCTGCTCGACCAACTTGCGCAAGGGCTTTCCGGGCCCGACGAGGTGGTCCTGCCCGACGACGTCATCGAGCGTGCGGGGGCGCAGGCGTGCCGCGAGCGGCGCATGGCTGCGGAGGTGTTGCTCGGCGGCGGCGGTGAACAGGTCGCTCACAGCGTTCCCAGCACCCGCCGGTACGCCGGACGGCGCCACTCGACCACGTTGTCGATCATCCAACTCGGCATCACCCAACGCCAGGCGACGAACTCGCTGCCGTCGGGCGCGGGGGTGATGTCGGCCCGCAATGCGTCGAACAGGAACCACTTCTGCACCTGACCGCGTCGCTTGCCGTCGTGCCCCTGTTCTCGGATGACGTCGTCAGGCCACTCGTACGCGACCCACTCCGGGTACTCGACACGGGCCACGACATCCGCCTCACACAGCCCGGTCTCTTCCAGCAACTCACGCCACGCCGCGGCGATCGGCTCTTCACCCCGTTCGAGTCCACCTTGGGGCAACTGCCACGTCCCGGCGACATCGGCGCGCTCGAACGCCAGGATCTGGCTGAGGTCGGGATGCCGAACCACGATCACAACCCCGGCTCTGAAGTGCTGACCGCTCACCCCATTCACCGTAGCGTCCCCCCATCCCCAACCCGCCGGAGCACCCACCCGTCCGCCCGCGACCCCGCGTTTGACGGCGCACGCCCCGCAGCGGGGCCGCAGCTCACAAACGCCGCGTCGGCAGGGCCAGAAATCGACGGATCGTGCCGGCGATCTCGGCGTCGGTCATCCGCCAGGTGATCTCGATCGGAACCCAGCCGTCGAGGACGAGTTCGTTCTGGCGGCGTGCGTCGCCGTCGAGGTCGGTCGCCAGCATGTGGAAGCCGAACCCGTTGCCCTCCAGGTACAGCCGTCGTTCCGGCCAAGCAAAGTCCAGTCGGTATCGCTGCTTGTCGTAGTTCACACGATGTTGGTGCGATGGGCGTGGCAACCCATTTGTGAGGATGATCCGAGCGATTCGCGCCTCGAGGCCGCTCTCACCAGGGTCGTAACCGGGCAGCCGGTTGCAGAGGACCCTTCGGAGGGTTGCGACCGACCGCCCTGGAGCTGGACGCGTGCGGTCGACCCGCTCACGCAGCTGATCGAGTGTGAACGACTTGCGCCGCAAAAAATCGTCGACCACGTCACCCAGCTCAGCGGAAGTCAGCGGCCCGCTGAGATCGATGACCGTGCGTATCGGCGACGTGCATGGCATGCCGTCACGCCGTAGCAGATCACCCTGCTCGAGCAGGCCGGATCGATGGCAGATCACACCCTCGAGCGCTACCTGATGCCGAAGGTCGGTGATGACGTGGATGTGGTCGATCTCCTTGTTGGCACCGCCGCCGAGAATCGTCAGGCCCGTCCAGTGCGAAGCAGCAGCCCGACCGTCGTGCGACAACAGCACCGCACGCACCGCCTGGCGCCATGATGACGGAGCCCCATTCACGACCGATATGCCACGCCTGACGCGGCGCAGCCTGCCGACGTCGCGGTCTCGTTCGAGCTGGCGTTTGGTGAGCCCGTCGGCAAATGCCACGGCGTTGGTGATGAGGCCGTCGTGACGTTCGGCCCAGTGAAATCGTTCCATCGGAGCACTCCCCCGTTTCCGGTGCGTTTGACGGCAAAGGCCCGTATGCGGGGCCGCCGGCGTCAAACGCCGTGTGTGGTGCGTGAGGGGGAAGCCGGGTCGGACTGTATCGGCGGCTCAGGCCTTCGGGGGGAGCGTGCGAATACCGAGGTCGGTGAGTTGCTTGGCGTCGACTGGGGTCGGGGCGTTGGTCATCGGATCCATGCCGGACTGGGTCTTCGGGAATGCGATGACCTCGCGGATGTTCTCTTCGCCGGCGAGGATCGCGACCAGGCGATCGATGCCGAAGGCGAAGCCACCGTGCGGCGGGGCGCCGTAGCGGAACGGGTTGAGGAAGAAGCCGAACCGCTTGTCGGCCTCCTCGTCGCTGATGCCGAGCAGGCCGAAGATCCGCGATTGCATCTCGGGTTGGTGGATTCGGATCGAACCCGAACCGAGCTCCCAACCATTGAGCACCAGGTCGTATGCCTGGCTGCGGACACTCAACGGTGCCGTCTCCAGCAGGTGAACGTCGTCGGGGTGCGGCTGCGTGAATGGGTGGTGCCCCGGTTTCGGCCGGCCGGTGACGGCGTCGACGCCGACGAACAGGGGGAAGTCGACCACCCACAGGTATCGGTACGGGCCTTCGTGGACAGGTGGCCGGCCGATGTCGTTGCGCAAGGTGCCCAGCACCTCGCAAGCGGTCGACCACTCGTCGGCGACGATCAGCAGGAGGTCGCCGGGATGCGCGTCGAGCCGGTCGCGTAAGGCTGCCTGCTCGGCTTCGCCGAGGAACTTGGCGACCGGCGATTCGAGTGCGCCGTCTTCGGCGACCTTGAGCCAGACGAGGCCCTTGGCGCCCATCGACTTGGCCTTGTCGGTCATGGCGTCGAGCTTGTTGCGGCCGTACTCGGCGGCCTTGCCGGCAGCGTTGAGTCCCTTGATCGTCGCCGCCCCGGCGAACGCCTTGAACTCGGTTGCGGCAAACACGTCGGTGAGCTCGACCAGCTCCATGCCGAACCGGAGGTCTGGCTTGTCGCTACCGAACCGGTTCATCGCATCGTGCCATGTGATCTTGACGATCTCGCCCGGGTCCTGCCCGGCCGACCTGGCCGCGGCGACGACAGCGGCCCCGATTGCCTCGTGCACGTCGTCCTGGCTGGCGAAGCTCATCTCGGCGTCGAGTTGCATGAACTCGTACTGCCGGTCGGCGCGCAGGTCTTCGTCGCGCAGGCAGCGAGCCATTTGGTAGTAGCGGTCGATGCCGGCCACCATCAGCAACTGTTTGAACAGCTGGGGGCTCTGCGGCAGCGCGTAGAAGGAGCCCGGTTGTTGACGGCTGGGGACGATGAACTCGCGAGCGCCCTCGGGAGTGCTGGGCACCAACATCGGTGTCTCGACCTCGACGAACCCCTGCGCCTCCATCGCCGTGCGAATGGCGGAGTTGGCTGCGGCACGGATGCGCAGGTTGCGCTGCATCCGCTCGCGGCGAATGTCGAGGTAGCGGTACTGCAATCGGGTCGTCTCGGCGACCGTGTCGGCGCGCTCGTTGATGGGGAACGGAGGCGCTTCTGCAGTGTTGAGGATCTCGACGTGACAGTCCTGCAGTTCGATACCGCCCGTCGGCAGGCGATCGTTGGTGCTCTCCGGCGGCCGTGCCGCGACGACACCCGTGACCCTGATGACATATTCAGGTCGCACGTCGACCGAGTTGTCGACGACGCACTGCGTGACACCGGTGTGATCGCGCAGGTCCACGAAGGCGAGCTTCTCGCCATGCTCTCGTCGGGTCGCGACCCACCCGCAGAGGCTGACCGTCAGGCCGATGTGATCGGGTCGGAGTTCGCCGCACTGGTGGGTGCGCATGGATGTCGGGCTCATGGACGCGCTTTCTTCAGGTGATCGATCAAGGTGGAACGGGCGACGGTCTGTTGCCCGTCGTTGGTTCGCAGCGGGCGTACGGTAACTGCACCTTCGGCGAGTTCGTTGCTTCCGATGATGACGGCCACCGCCGCGCCACTTCGATCGGCAACCTTCATCTGCGCCTTCATGCTGCGGTTCTCGTAGGCGCGATCAGCGGAGAGACCAGCGGCACGCAACTCGGACGTCAATCGCAACGCCTCGACACCCCCGGTCGTGTCGACCACGAACGCGTCGAGTTGCAACGGCTGCGCCTGGAACACGCCTTCGTCGTCGCAAGCGAGCAGCGTGCGATCGAGGCCCAACGCGAAGCCGATGCCGTGCGTCGCCGGCCCACCGAGCGACTCGACCAGGCCGTCGTAGCGGCCACCGCCGCCCAGTGCGTTCTGCGCCGAACCGAGCGTGCCGCCCTGGAACTCGAACGTCGTGTGCCGGTAGTAGTCGAGACCCCGCACCAGCGTGTCGTCGATGGTGAACGGAATGTCGATCGCCGCCAGACCGGACTGCACACTTGCGAAGTGCGCGGCGGCCGCGGCGCTGTAGAACTGGTCGATCCGTGGCGCGCCGGCAATGATCGCCGCATCACCGTGACGCTTCGAGTCGAGGACGCGCAATGCGTTCTTGTCGAGCGTGACCTGACTCTCCGGCGACAGTCCCGTGCGGTTGGTCTCGAAGTACTCGCGCAGCGCAGCGACGTAGCGCGCCCGGTCGTCGGGCTCGCCCAACGAGTTGAGCAGCAGCGTCACCTGGCTGAGGCCGAGCGCCTTGTAGAACTCCCAGCCCAACGCGATCACCTCGATGTCGAGGAACGGGTCGTCGGCGCCGAGGACCTCGATACCGACCTGATCGAACTGGCGGTAGCGACCGCGTTGCGGCTTCTCGTAGCGGAACTGCGAACCCGCGTACCAGACCTTCCATGGTGTCAGTGGCCGATGCTGCACGAACGCCCGACACACCGATGCGGTCAACTCGGGGCGCAAGGCGATGTGCCTGCCGCCCTTGTCGACGAAGTCGTACATCTCTTTGGTGACGACGTCTGTGGCCTCACCGATGCGCTGAAACACACCGAGGTCCTCGAGTAGCGGCGAGATCACCTGCCCGTAGCCGGCGGACTCGACCACGTCGGCGAACACCGAGACGAATCGCCGCCATCGTGCCGACTCCGGCGGCAGGATGTCGCGCATCCCCGGGCTGGTCTGGAATTCAGGCATCGGCCGACCAGGCTACCCGTGGAGGTTCCCTGGTCAGCCGCCTTTCCCTGATGGGCGAGCCCTCGAGGAATTGCAAGCGAAGTCGTGCCGGCCGAGCGCTTCCAGGGGGACGGGTCCCGGCGCACTCGGCCGGCACTGTGACTATGCCCGCGCGGAACGTGGTGTAATCGTCGGATCTCACCTGTCACACGAACGAGGTAAGCATCACCCGTTCAGGCGACCTCGGGCGAGTCAGCCGCCTTTGCCGGGCACCAGCCGATAGGCGTCGTACACGGCGTCGATGTGCTTGATCGTGCGAAGCACGGACTCGAGGTGGCTCGGGTCGGCGAGCTCGAACTCGAAGCGCATCTTGGCCACCCGATCGCCACCGGTGTGCGTGCTGCACGAGACGATGTTGACGTGCTGTTCGCTGAGTGCGTTGGCCACGTCGCGCAGCAAGCGCGAGCGGTCGAGCGCGACCACTTCGACCCCGGCCCTGAAGATGGCTTTCGAGCGGTCGCCGTCCCAGTCGACGTCGATCAATCGCGCGGCCTGATCGCTCATCAGGCTCTCGGCATTCGCGCAGTCGGTTCGGTGAACGGAGACACCCCGGCCGCGCGTGACGAAACCGACGATGTCGTCGCCGGGCACAGGTGTGCAGCACTTCGACAGGCGGACGAGGATGTCGTCGAGACCTTCGACGTGCACGCCGACGGCAGAGCGCGGACGGTTGGGCCGATCGGGTCTGGTCGGCGACACGACCGAGAACTGCTCGCCATCGGCGCCCTGCGAGAAGCCCCGGGCGACGCGCTGGGCGATGGACCGCGCCGAGACGTGATGCTCGCCTATGGCTGCGAGGAAGGACTCGAGATCGGCGTACGAACTGGCGACGACCTCGTCAGTGAGCACCTTGCTGTCCCAGATCCGCTGCAACGGCAGGCCCTCGCGACGGAACTCCTTCGTCAGCTCCTCGCGACCGGCTTCGATCATGTCGACGCGGCGCTCGCGACTGAACCACTGTCGAATCTTGTTGCGCGCCCGTGGCGAGGCGACGAACTGCAGCCAGTCGCGCGACGGTGCGGCCGTATCGAGCTTGGAGGTGAAGATCTCGCACGTGTCACCGCTGTGCAACGTGGTGCCCAGCGGCACGAGCCGCCCGTTGACCTTGGCGCCGATGCAGGCGTGGCCGACGTCGGTGTGCACGGCGTAGGCGAAGTCGACGCTGGTGGAACCGACCGGCAATGGGATGACACGACCCTTCGGAGTGAAGACGAAGACCTCGTCCTGCTCGAGGTCGGTCTTCAGG
>JBDTYA010000167.1:0-3617 GCA_040005915.1 Ilumatobacteraceae bacterium | reverse complement strand
TCTATCCATTGAGCTACGGGCGCTCATTCGGGAGATGAGTGTAGTGGTGTGCCCGGCGATGCCGCACTCCGTTCTTGCTCTGGTTGGGCGCGATTTCGGTACTCCCAGTACCGCAATCGAACCCGTTGAACCTGGTCTGATCCCGTTGACGCCACGGTCGGTCCATTTCTCAGAGGTCGTCATCGAGCGCGACGACCTGAACGGACTCGAGCGTGAGCCGGCCGCGCAGTGCCAGCATCTCCGAGCGATTGTTCCTTCGGAGGCAGGGACTGGGCGTAGGCAGTGCCGCGAGCAACCCATGCGCCGAGCTGTCGTTTGGTGCGGAGGCGGTCGCTGTCGACGCCCACGGCCTCCTCACCGGCCGGTTCTGCGTTGCCTCGGAAGGGTCAAACGCTGAACTGCGGCCGACCAAGGAGTTGCCCGTGGTGACCGCCACGGTTTGATCGCCCGATGAACAGTCGTCGTGAACGAGCGCAGGAACGCTGGCGCGCAATGGACGGGATTTGATCAACTCTCAACAACTCGCCTCATGGCCACTCGGCGGTGCGCCGAAGGATGGCGTGTCACGGGGCGCCGCGTTTGGAGCCTGTAACACGAGAGAGACATCGCCATGACTAGATGGAACGCACGGCCGACTCAGCAGCTTGCGCGGATCGAGGTCGTGCCGAACATCACGCTGGAGGCAATGCCGACGGCGACCTTGATCTTCGGTGGGCACGGCCGCGTGTTGCACTTCAATGAGCGAGCCTCGAATCTGCTGGAGCGCCACGGGACGATGCTGTACGGGATGCGCGTCGTCGAACTGCTCGGACGTGACCTGCTCGGCTCGTCGACCGACGCATCCGCGAACACGTTTCCGCTGACGCTGGCACTTCCCAGCGGCCGCCGACTCGGCGTGATCGCGTCGGCCTCCGCCATGTGTGAATCGGATGAAGGCACACTCCTGATGGTTGCCCTCACACCGACCTGCATCGGGAGTCAGCCGTCTGTCGATCGCGTTCCGCGCATCACACCCTGGGCAGAGGTTGCGGAGCGCGTGGCAGCGCTCGAATGCGACACCCTGTGCATCGCAGTGGGCATCGTCGGTCTGCGAAGTGTGAACGACAGCTTCAGTCGCAGCGCCGGCGACGCGGTGATCACTGAGATCGCACGCCGATGTACGGCGATCACCCCTGCTGGAACTGTTGTCGAGCGGATAACGGGCGACCGATTCGTGGTAGCGACCCGCTGCGAGAGCGACGATGATCGCCGAGTGGCAGACATCATGCGTGTCGTGGTCGAGCCGATCGGTACCCGGCTCGGTGCTGCGGCCGTGGGCTGTGCTCTCGGCGTCACGGATGGGCATTCGAGCCCATCGCTGGTGCTTCTCGACCGCGCGGACACGAACCTGTCGGTGGCTCTGGGACGCGGCGCCGGCACGGTCGAATGGAGCGACGTGACGCGTCCGCAGCGAGTGCACGTCGGCGGGCGTCTGGGTGCACCGCTACGCGAGGGACTGGCAAAGCGGGCGATCTCGGCTCACTTCCAACCCGTCGTCGACCTTACTACCGGTCGGGTCGTCGAGTACGAGGCCCTGGCGCGCTGGGAGGATGATCGCGGTGAGCAACATCTGGCAGCGCACTTCATCGGCGTCGCCGAAGACATAGGTGTCGTGCGAGAAGTCGGGAGTCAGATCCTGCGCTCGGCGGCGGATCTCTCGTCGCAGATGAGGCATGTGTTGGATCCGGCGCAACTGCCTCGTGTATCGGTCAACGTCTCAGTGTCAGAGCTCGCTGACCTCACTTTCGCCGACAAGGTCACCGCGACGTTGACGGCTGCCTCGATGCCGTCGTCGGGGTTGCAGTTCGAGTTCGCGGATTCCGTCGGCGTCGAGCAAGTCGAGTCTGTCCGGCTGAACATGAGCCGTCTCCGGAGTGCCGGTGTGCGGTTCGCTCTCGACGGCTTCGGCAGCCGTTCAGCCAACCTGGTGAGCTTGCGAGAGTTCACCATCGATGCCGTGAAGCTCGATTGTGGTCTGATCAACGACGCGCTCGCCGACGAGCGCTCTCGCATTCTGCTGAGCGCGATCCTGAAGCTCGCCGAGCAGATCGGAGTGAGGGTGATCGCAAAGGGGATCGAGACGATGGCCCAGCACGAGCTCCTGGTGCACGTCGGTTGCGGGTTCGCGCAGGGGTTCCTCTATTCACCGCCGCTTCCCATGGCGAAGCTGACACTCGGGGCGGAATTTCACCGCGGCGGAGCGCTGGCCGCCTCGAGCTGACCGAACGACGTCTGCTCCGCGATGCGCGCCGCGCGCGACGTGAGGTTGTTCAGAAATTGCCTCGTCTCGCTCGCACGTACGCAAGATTCCGGCCGACGGGTACTACGGCCCTTTCGTGAACCGACCGTCAGGAGGAAGCTGAGGATCGGCGGGCGTTCGACCACCGTTTGCACGCAAGAGCGCCTCTCGACGAGAGGAACCAGTGAAGAGCGGTACGGAGGCCAACGGTGCACGTTCGTCCGCGCAGGCGATGCGCAGCGCGGCGTTCGATCGCCTCGGCGCATGCGCGGTGGTGATCGACAGCGATGGGGTCATCGTCGACACGAACCAAGCATGGCGGCTGTTCGCGCATCTCAACGACGGCCCGAGCGACACCACCGGCGTCGGGATCAACTATTTGGATGTCTGCGATCGAGCATCGGCCGCAGGGATCATCGCCGGCGCGGGCGTTGCCGCTGGGTTGCGTCAGATCCTGAGTGGCGAACGAGAACGGATGGAGGTCGAGTATCCCTGTCCGTCACCGACCGAAGATCGGTGGTTCCTGATGCAGGCGTCTGCCCTGCCGGTGAGCGACGGCGCGGGGGCTGTGGTGTTCCATGTCGATGTCACCGCCCAGAAGCAGCTGATCGGTCGCCTTGACGTCCTCGCTCATCACGACGCCCTCACCGGTCTGCCCAATCGCCGCGCAGCCTTGCGTTACCTGGAACGGCAGCTCCGCCTCGGCCGAGACAGCGATGAAGCGGTGTGGGCGTTGTTCGTCGACATCGACGAGTTCAAAGCGGTCAACGACACGTACGGCCATCACGTCGGTGACGAGTTGTTGGCCAAGGTGGGCATTCGCGCTCGACGTGCCCTGCGCGAGAGCGACCATCTGTGCCGCATCGGTGGCGACGAATTCGTAGTGATCTGCGCTGGTTTGGATCGTGACCGGGCGATCGGGCTGGCGGATCGGCTCCGCGCCGTCATGGCAGCGCCATTCCAGATCGGTGAACTCCAGGTCGTCGGCCGTGTCTCCGTTGGTGTCGCCGAAAGTGATGCGGCGTCGACTGCCGAGTCGATGCTCCGCGCCGCCGACGAAGCGATGTACGTCGACAAGCGCGGTGCGCACGCGTCGGCGCTCGCGGTCGAAGTCCCGACACCGCATCCGTCGTACCTCACCGATGGCCTGCTCCCGGCCAGAACGGTGACGTTCGATCACGGTTCGGCCGGTTGGCAATCGTCGGAACGAAATCGGGCTGCTGCGGCGTTGACGAACTCGAACGACCTGATCCTCTTCTTCGCTGCCGACGGAACCATCGAGTGGGCGAGCTCGGCGTGCACGCAACTGCTCGGCGTCCGACCGGAGGAAATCGTCGGG
>JBDTYA010000166.1:0-2285 GCA_040005915.1 Ilumatobacteraceae bacterium | reverse complement strand
CCACCGGCGCGGCGACAGCCGTGAGCGACGTTGGTGACCAGATGTACAAGTTCACCGGAGACAACAAGCAACTCTTCCCGGATGACTTCCCCGATGCGAACCCATACGGCGTGCTGCTCACCCGAGACGGCGAGACCCACAAGGTCCGAACGTTCGTCGCCGACGCTGCAGCCAACACGATCAACGAGGTCATGGCCGACGGCACGCTTCGCGTGGTCTCCTACATCCCGAACGAGACCGCACCTCCGTTCCGTGACTCCACACCGACGTGCATCGCAGAGGGTCCCGACGGCATGCTCTACGTCGCCACGCTGAACTTCGTCGCCAACCTGTTCGTGGCCGGATCTGGTCAATCCAACGTGTGGCGAGTCGACCCCAACGCGAACTTCCCGACTGAACCCACGTTGTGGGCGACCGGCTTGACCACCCCGACATCGTGCACGTTCGATCGGCACGACAACTTCTGGGCGACCGAGCTGTTCCAGCCCAATGCCGGCGGCCCGCCAGGTGACGTCGTGCGCATCCCGTTCGACCACCCGGATCAACTCAACAGGATCGGCGGCGGTGAGCTCCCGCTGCCGGGTGGCATCGCCCAAGGATCCGATGGCTCGATGTACGTCAGCGTCAACTCGGCGAACCCCGAGCTGAACAGCGGAGCTGTGATGAAGATCCGCCTCGGCGGGCACGACGATTGAGCGCCCGGGTCGGGCATCTCGCCCTGTCGACCCTGCACATCACTTGCACCAACTGCGATTCATCCACGACGTTTGACGGCCTGCGCCCCTATACGGGGCCAGAGCCGTCAAACGCCGCACGGATCAGGCGACACGTTCGAACTTCGCGGTACGTGTCGGGATGTCGGCGGAGACCAGGCGGACACGAAGGTCATCGCCGGGTGCGACGTTGTGCGCATCGACGCGCGAGACGACCGGTAGATCGCACATCTGGATTCGCGCCCCGCGCTCGTCGACGTCGGTGACCACGGCGCTGAACGTGCGCTGCGTCTGCGCGCTGAGCAAGGCCACCTCGGCAAGGTCGATGACCGCTCGTTCGATCTGGTTGGCGGTGTCGTCGGAACGCTTCATCACCTCGGGAAGCTTCGGCAGGGCTTCGGCGACAGGATCCGGCACCGCTCGACCGTTGGCGACGGCAAGTGTGGCCATCACCACGTAGCGATCGGCGAGCCGGCGCAGCGGCGCAGTCGCATGCGCGTACGTGGCGGCCATCGCGGCGTGCCACGGTCGCTCGCCGGCGGCGAACGGCACGTAGGAAGCACCGCCCCCGGCCCGACGAATTGCCATCAGCAGCGCTGCCGGCTTCGGCTCCTTGCCGTTCAGCGACCGCTCGAAGTCACGCAGGCCGGTGTTGTCGGCCCACTCGATCCCCAAGGCCCGCGCCGTGTTGCGCAAGCGCTGCTCGGCTCGTTGATCGGGCTCCAGCATCACCCGGAAGAGGCCGGTTCCTGCGGCGAGAAGCGAGTCGGCGACGGCGAGGTTCGTGGCCAACGACATCGCCGCGTTGTCGTCCTCCGACTTCAAACGCGGGCGGAACGAGATGTCGTAGCCCCCGCGAGCCACCGTGTGCACCTCCTGTTCGAGGGGCTCGATCCGTGCAGCTCCACGGACATCCTCGGCGTGAGCGATGCGACGCGACAACTCGGGGAACGCGTCGGGGAGTTGTGCCGCAGTCACCGTCTCGTACGCCAGCTTGGCCCTGCTGCGGATGATGGAGCGCTCGGCGCCATCGAGCTTCGCTTGCCCTTCGCCATCGACGCGCACATGGAACACGACAGCCGGGCGCGGACCGTCGGGCAAGAGGCTGGCCGCTCCCTCGGCGAGCACAGGGGGATAGAGCCCGGCCTTGCCGTCGGGCAGGTATTGGGTGGCCCCGCGCAGCCACGCTTCGGTGTCGAGCGCGCCACCATCGTCGACGAACCAGGCGACGTCGGCGATGGCGTAGTGCAGCAGCACATCGCTGCCGGCCATCTCGATGTGGAAGGCCTGATCGAGATCGGTCGAGTCGGCGGGGTCGAGCGTGACAAAGGGCCAATCGGTGCGATCGACATGCTTGTCGGCTGTCCGCTCGGCCGCCTGATCGGCCGCTGCCAACACATCCGTCGGAAACTCGGCCGGCACCTTGAACTGATGCCGGATTCGTTGAAGACCTTCGACGATTTCGTCGGTGAGATCGGCTCGAATTCGCACCTAGCGGCGGGCACCCATGAACATGGTCTTCAACGCGTCGTAGTGCTCGATGCAGTGACCGGCGCCCATGACGACCGCCTC
>JBDTYA010000165.1:0-3067 GCA_040005915.1 Ilumatobacteraceae bacterium | reverse complement strand
TCGGCGACGCGCACCGAGTTGGTGACGACGGTGAGATCGGCGATGTCGACGATGTGGTACGCCAGTTGCCACGTCGTGGTGCCGGCGGTGATGCCGATAGCGCTGCCCGGCCGAACGGTTGCGGCGCCGGCCATGGCGATGGCGTGCTTCTCTCCCATGTTGCGCAACGACTTGGCTTCGAACCCGGGCTCGTCGGTGGTGCGTTCGTCGCGCAACGTCGCGCCGCCATGGACCTTCAGCAACAGCCCGGCCTCGTCGAGCAGGTCGAGATCCCGGCGCACGGTCATGTCGCTGACGGCCAGCAGCGTGGCCAACTCGCTGACCCGAACGGCACCCCGGCGGCGAACCTCGGCGACGATGACCTCATGTCGTTGACGTGCAAGCACACGCGCCGAAACGGCGTCGATCGGGCCCTGGACCATGTTGCGTAGCCTGCCTGTGAATGTCTGGAAAGTCAACAGTATCGAACAGAAATCAGAACGATCTCTGTCCAGATTCGCGCCTCTAGCGACCTTTCACACATTTGATGTGCGAAATTCGAACACAAATCCTTGACATCGCAGTTCTCGCGTGACATGTTCACCACTGCTCGTCCGGCCGTACGGGTCGGATGCATCGATCACACATCCAGCAGACATCCACGAGGGGGAGCAATGTCAGAAGGCTACGAATTTTCACCCAGCCCACGCGACGTCGGGTTCAAGATCATGTCGCGTCGATCAGTGCTGGCAGGGGCCGCCGGCGTCGTCGGCGCCGGCGTGCTGGCCGCCTGCGGCAGCGACTCGAAGTCGTCGGGCGACACGACAGCCGCACCGGCCGGTTCGGTCGCGCCGGCAGTGACGACCGGTGGCGGCACCTCTGCTCCTTCTGCCACCGACGTGCCGGGCACGACCGCCGCGCCGACCGGCGGGGGCGACGCGGTGACGGTCGGCGTGTACGAGGCCAGTGGCAAGGCCAAGGACGCGTTCGTCGCCGGCCTCGACGCGACGGGCGTGCCGTACACGGGCAACTTCGTCGACCACAACAGCTTCCAGGACAACATCACCGCCTATTTGGCGCAACCAGACGATGTGTTCACATGGTTCAGCGGGTATCGCATGCGCTTCTTCGCCGACAAGGGACTCACCGGCGACATCTCCGACGTCTGGGCCAAGCTTCCCGACTTCAGCGACAGCTTCAAGGCTGCGTCGACAGGCAACGACGGCAAGCAGTACCTCGTGCCCACCAGCTACTACCCATGGGCCGTCCACTACCGCAAGAGCGTCTTCGCCGACAAGGGCTACACCATCCCAACGACGAAGGAAGAGCTCCTCGCTCTCGCGCAGAAGATGAAAGACGACGGCCTGATTCCATTTGCCTACGGCAACGAGGGCAAGTGGCCGGTGCAGGGCACGTTCGACATCTTGAACCTGCGCCTCAACGGCTACCAGTTCCACGTCGACCTGCTGGCAGGCAAGGAGGATTGGACGAGCGACAAGGTCAAGAACGTCTTCGCCAACTGGACCACGCTGCTGCCGTTCCACCAGGAGAACCCCAACGGTCGCACGTGGCAGGAAGCCGCGACCGCGCTCGAGAACAAAGAGGCAGGCATGTTCTTCCTCGGCACGTTCGTGGCCCAGAACTCGACCGACCCGGTGTACCTCGACGACCTCGACTTCTTCAACTATCCCGAGTTCGACCCGGCGATCGGGGCTACGGCAATCGATGCACCCATCGACGGCTTCATGATGGCCGCCAAGCCGAAGAACGCCGAAGGCGCAAAGGCGATGATGGCGGGGATCGGCTCGCCCAAGTACATCGATGCCGCCCTTGCGGTCAACCCCAGCGCTGTGCCGGCCAACACCAAGGCAGACACGTCGTCGTTCAACAAGATCCAGACGAAGTCGGCTGAGTTGGTCGGGTCGGCCAAGTTCATCTCGCAGTTCCTCGACCGCGACACCAGCCCCGATTTCGTGTCGAACGTCATCGGCGATGCCTTCGCCAACTTCCATGCCGATCCGACACAGATCGACTCGATCCTGGCCGACATCGAAGCCCAAAAGTCGACCTACCTCGGCTGACTAGGCTCCGACCGTGTCAACGGATGTAACGACGGCGCCTCGTAAGGGGCGCCGTCGTCGTCGGTATTCGCAGTTGTCGCGTCGCGACAAGATCGCGCTCGCGATCTTCGCCGGTGTGCCGTCGCTCGTGCACATCGTCTTCGTGTGGGTGCCGGCCATCAGCACCGTGTTGCTGTCGTTCACGAAGTGGGACGGCATCAGGCTCGGCACGTGGAAGTGGCTCGGCTTCCGCAACTACTGGGCCGTGTTCACCGTCTTCGACGGCAAGTTCTTCCCGGCGTTCTTCAACAACCTGGTGCTGCTCGTGTTCCTGTCGGGGTGCAGCGTCGTCGGCGTCCTGTTCGCGTATCTGCTCGACAAGAACATCCGCGGATCGGCGATCTACCAGAGCATCTTCTACATGCCGGTCGTGCTGTCGCTCGCCGTCGTCGGGTTCATCTGGAAGGGCGTGATGTACTCGCCCCGGCAAGGCATGTTCAACGTCATCCTCGGCCGCACCGCGCAGGGCGACCAGATCGACTGGGTCGGAAACGCCCAGAAGATCTTCACCATCCACGTGCCCGGCCTCGACACTCCACTCGGACTCTCGAAGAACTTTGCCGCGTTGTTGATCGCGATGGCGTGGCGGCACATCGGCTACGTGATGGTGCTGTACCTCGCCGGGTTGAAGAGCGTCGACCCGTCGCTGCGCGAGGCCGCGGCGATCGATGGTTGCAACGAGTGGCAGGCGTTCCGGCGCGTCGTCTTCCCGGTGATGAAGCCGATCAACGTCGTGGTGTTCGTCATCACGGTGATCGAGGCGCTGCGCGCCTTCGACATCATCTTCGCCCTCAAGAAGCCGCCGGGTACTCAGGTGCTCGGCATCCTGGTGCGCGACAACCTCGTCGGTGAGGGCGGCGGGCAGGTGGGCCTCGGGTCGACCTATGGCGTCGTGTTGCTGTTGCTGTGCCTGGTGTTCATCATCTGGTACCTGATCAACAACTATCGGGAGAACGAGGCATGAGCGC
>JBDTYA010000164.1:0-3303 GCA_040005915.1 Ilumatobacteraceae bacterium | reverse complement strand
TGAGCTGGAACAAGCAGAACGTCTTTCCGCATTCGACGTTCTGGTGGGAGGGCCTCGATGGATCGCGTGTGCTGACCCACTTCCCGCCCGTCGACACGTACAACGCCGAGATCAAGGCACCGGAAGTTCGATACGCGGAGTCGAACTTCAAGGAGCACGGATGGAGTGGATGGTCGCTGATGCCGTTCGGGCACGGCAACGGCGGTGGCGGGCCGACGCGGGAGATGATGGAACGCGCCAGGCGAATGGCGGATCTCGACGGGGTCACGCCAGTGTCGGTCGGCACCGCTGACGATTTCTTCGTCATTGTCGAGGCCGAGGCCGCTGCCGGCGCACCGGTGCCGGTGTGGGCGGGCGAGCTGTATTTCGAGACGCATCGCGGCACGTTGACATCGCAGTCGGCGACCAAGGCCGGAAACCGGTTGTGTGAACGGCTCCTGCGCGAGGCCGAGCTGTGGTGGGTCGCCGCCGGTGGAGGGTCCCCGGCGCTGACCACCGAGATCGACGAACTGTGGAAGGCGGTGCTGCTGCAGCAGTTCCACGACATCATTCCCGGCTCTGCGATCGCCTGGGTCGCTGCCGATGCCGAGGCGTCGCACACCCGCGTCGCCGCACGGCTCGAGGCGATCATCGCCGGCGCCATGGCCCCGATTGCCCCGAGCGGAACCTGGGTCGCCAACGCCGCTACACATGCCCGGAGGGAAGTGATCGTCGTCGCCGGTGAGCCAACGTTGGTCGACGTCCCCGGCTCGGGGATCGCCCGAGTCGTCGGGGTGCCAGCAGATCACCCGGTGGTGGTCACCGATCGATCGATGAACAACGGAGTGATCGCCGCGTGTTGGAACCTCGACGGCGAGATCACCTCCATCATCGACCTCAGGCACGGGCGCGAAGTGCTACCGACAGGCAAGCGGATCACTCTCGAACTGGCGCCCGATCATCCCGTCGTCTACGACGCGTGGGACCTCGAATCATGGACACGATCCCTCGGATCACCCATCGTCGCCGCTGCCTCGATCGAGCTCGCCACGACGCATCCGCTGCTGGCCGAACTGGTCGTGCGCCGCAACTTCGGTG
This sequence comes from Ilumatobacteraceae bacterium, assembly GCA_040005915.1. GTDB lineage: Bacteria > Actinomycetota > Acidimicrobiia > Acidimicrobiales > Ilumatobacteraceae > JAENVT01. The sequence goes on along the minus strand of JBDTYA010000164.1, from coordinate 2,226 downwards.
CGTCGACGCTCACGCAGACCTACACGATGCGCGCCGGCAGCGCTCGCCTCGACATCGCCTTCGACATCGACTGGCGTGAAGACGAGAAGTTGCTCTTCCTGATGGTGCCGCTCGACGTCAACACGCGCGAGGCGTCGTGCGACATCCAGTTCGGCATCGTCAAGCGGCCGACCCACGCCACCAGTTCGTGGGACGCCGCGAAGTTCGAGGTCTGCGCCCACCGATTCGTCGATCTCAGCGAGCCGTCGTTCGGCGTCGCAGTGCTCAACGACGGTCGCTACGGCCACGGCGTGCAGGGTGGCGGCGTCAGCGTCTCGCTACTGCGGGCCCCGAGCTATCCCGACCCCGATGCCGACCGTGGTCGCCACGCGGTGACCATCGCCGTCATGCCGCACGGCAGCGGGTTGCACGAGGTGCTGCACGAGGCCGAAGCGATCAACATGCCGCTGCGTGTTGTCACGGGAAACGCGACCAGCGTGCCTGCGCCCGTGGTGACCATCGATCATCCCGGCGTGCAGATCAGCAGCACGAAGCACGCCGACGATGGCGGAGGCGATCTGATCGTGCGGCTCTACGAAGGGTGCGGCGATCGCGCCGCACTGACCGTCCGCACACCCGGGCCGATTCGCGGCGCGGTGCAGTGCAACCTGCTGGAGGAGCCGACCGGCGGCATCGAGTGCAGCGACGGGATCGTGTCGCTGACGCTGCGTCCGTTCGAGCTCGTCACCCTGCGGCTGACGTTCTGAGTCTGTCGAACTGGTGAGCCTGCTGACGGATCAGGCCCGCAGGTGGTTCAAGGCCATCGCCGCGTACATCGCCGTGCCGGTGACCATCGCCTCCTCATCGAACACGACGTGGTTCGAGTGGTTGGGCGCTGCCGTGGCCAGGTTCCGCTCGCTGGGGGTGCCGCCGAGGAAGACCATCGCTCCGGGAATCTGCTGCAGCACGTAGCTGAAGTCCTCCGCACCCATGATGGGGTTCGGCAGCCGCAGGACCTTGTCGGCACCAACCAGATCGTTGGCGATTTCGAGTACGACATCGGCCTGTGCCTTGTCGTTGATCGTCACGGGATATCCGTCGACGAGGTTCACCGACACCTCGGCGTCGTGCGCCGCAGCGATGCCCTCGGCAACCCGACGAATGCCATCGTGCACGGCCCGCCGCGTGCGCTCGCTGACCGCCCGAATCGTTCCCTCGATCTCGGCGGTCTCGGGGATGATGTTGTTGACTGTTCCCGCTGTGATCCTGCCGACCGTCACCACCGCCGGGTCGAACACGTCGATGCGGCGCGTGATCATCGTCTGTAGCGCCTGCACGATCTCGCAGGCGATCGGGATGGGGTCAAGGGCTCGATAGGGCTCGCTGGCGTGCCCGCCACGGCCTTTCACCGTGATGAACATCGTGTCGGCAGCGGCCATGATCGAACCACCGCGGCAGCTCAGCCAACCTGTCGGCAACGAGGAGGTGATGTGCAGCGCGAACGCTCCAGTGACCGGCGAGTCGGAACCATCGGCGCGCTTTGGTAGATCGAGCAGCCCCTCGTCGAGCATGAACCGCGCCCCATGGTCACCCTCCTCGCCAGGCTGGAACATGAACAGCACGCGGCCGGCGATGTCGGCACGTTGGCCGCTGAGCAACCTGGCCGCGCCGACGAGCATCGACGTGTGCGTGTCGTGTCCGCAGGCGTGCATCGACCCCTCGCTCTTCGAGGCGAAGTCGAGACCGGTGTCCTCAGTCAGCGGCAGGGCGTCCATGTCGCCGCGCAGCAGCACCGTCGGGCCCGGCCTGCCGCCATCCAGCAGCGCGGCGATCCCGCTGGTGGTCTCGTGCAACGTGACCTCCAACGGCAGGCCGTCCAGCGCTTCGAGCACGTTCTCGCGCGTCACCGGAAGGTCGTTGCCGATCTCCGGCCACTGGTGCAGCGTGCGGCGCAGGGCCACCATGTCGCTCAACAGATCGTGGGCTCCATCGCGCAGCGTTTCGAGTTCCATGAGCAGATGGTAGACCTGCGCGGATGACCGAGGAACTGGTCGACATCGTCGATGACGACGACATCGTGATCGCTGCGGTCACGCGCGCCGAGATGCGCGCGCAGCGGTTGCAGCACCGCTCGGTCGGTATCGCCGTCATGTCGGTCGATGGTCGTCTGCTGATCCATCGCCGCAGCCTCGACAAGGACGTGTGGCCGGGTTGGTGGGACATCGCCGCCGGCGGTGTCGTCGCTGC
>JBDTYA010000163.1:0-10277 GCA_040005915.1 Ilumatobacteraceae bacterium | reverse complement strand
CGCTCGCCGAGGAGACAGGCGACATCGATGCCATCGGCTGCTGGGTTCTCGATACTGCCGCTCGTCAGGCCACGGCCTGGCGGAGGAGCATGGAGCACTGCGGCGCCTTATGGGTCTCCGTCAACGTGTCCCCTGTCCAATTGCGCAGCCGGCGAAGCCGCGATGCCATGCAACGAATCCTTTCGGACGCGAACGTCGAGGCCGGCAACATCGTGCTCGAGGTCACAGAGTCGGCCCTGGTGGCAGACGCCGAGGGTGGCATCGCATCGCTCCACGAGCTGAAACAGCAAGGCGTCCGCATCGCGATCGACGACTTCGGTGCCGGGTTCTCGGCGCTCAGCAGGCTTGTCCGTTTCCCGCTCGACATCCTCAAGATCGACCGCTCCTTCATCTCCGGGCAGGCCTCCGGCGCTGCTTCTGTGCTGATGCTCGAAGCCATTCTCGGGATGGCCGACAAGCTCTCACTCGAGGTGATCGCCGAGGGCATCGAACGGCCCGACCAGTACGACCTGCTTCGCGGCCTCGGTTGCCGGCTCGGACAAGGATTTCTCCTCTCCCGCCCGGTCGCCCCGAATGTACTCGAGGCATTGCTCGCCTCGGGTGGGCTCGTACAACTACCCGTTGCCGCCGCGCTTTGACAAGCTGAGCAGCTGACGGTGTTGCCGATCGTCGGGATCGCCTGGCCCGTCGCCCCGGATTCTCGATGCTGACGGACGAATAGTCTTTGTAGAAATCCGGTTCTGCCCGCCTTCGTGAATGATCGCCCTGACCAGGCCGACCGTGCCCATCGCTCGCTCAAACTTTGTGCTCAAGTTCGTCGATGACGTGCCGATGACTCGACATGGTGTCTGCCCGCGTGCTAAGTCTTTGTCGGGCGCAGAACAATCGGGGGACCGGTTTCATGCACAGCTTCAGGGCTCTGCGCCTCGCGCAGGCCGTTCGGCTGGATTGGCTTCGCAGCACATTCGTGATCGTGGCGCTCGGCGTCGCGACAACGACCGTTGCCTCGACCGTCCAGCTTCCCTCCGCCAGTGCAGCACCGCTGCCGACCGCGGCGTACGTATCCGTCCAGCCATGCCGATTGGCCGACACCCGCCTCAACAGCGGCTTCGCGCGCATCGACAGCACCACCCTGCAGGTGGCGGCGCGCGGGGTCTGCGGCATTCCCGCCAACGCCACATCGTTGGCGCTGACGCTGACCGTCGACAGACCTCAGGCCGCGGGATTCCTCACTGCCTGGCCGGCGAATCAGACCCGGCCGGTTGTGTCGAACCTGAACTTCAACGCCGGCCAGATCCGGGCCAACAGTTCCATCACGCGCGTCGACTCCACCGGTGCGTTCCGTGTGTTCACCTCGATTCCATCGCAGGTCGTCGTGGATGTGGTCGGCGCGTTCGTGCCGGCCACCACGTCGGCCGCCGGCAGGTTCGTGCCGCGTCCCTCGACACGCCTCTTCGACTCGCGCGACGGCGCCAAGCTCTCGGCCGGGGCCAGCACGACGCTGCCTCTCCCGGCCGGGGTTCCCGCTGATGCCATCGCCCTGGCCCTCAACGTCACCGTCACGGAGTCCGCCGGGCCGGGCTTCGTCACCGAGTTCCCTGCTGGCATGCGCATGCCGACCTCGTCGATCCTCAACGTCGATCAGGCCGGCCAGACACGAGCGGCCGCCGGGATCTTCCCCGTCTCATCCGCCGGCGTCGTGCTGTTCATTTCGGGCGGCGGGCACATCGTGGTCGACCTGTTGGGTTACTTCACCGGTGCATCGGCAGGCTCAGGAACGGACGGTCTGTACACGGCCTACGACCCCACCCGCCTCCTCGACACACGCGACGCCAGCCCGCTCGGGACCGGCGTGCCGTTGTATCCCGGCGGAGGCCTGGAACTGGCGGCATCGCAAGGCGGATCGATGGCGTACAACGTCACCTCGGTCAGCGGCTCGGCCGGATTCGTCACGGCCTACCCGGCCGGAACCGCCCGCCCGACGACCTCGACGGTGAACTCCGTCGGTGGCGGCGACATCGTCGCCAACTTCGCAATCACACAGGTTTCGAACCGCGGGCTGGGCTTCTTCAGCCAATCGCAGACTCACCTCGTCGCCGACCTCGAGGGCTGGTTCTCGGGACCATCGGCAAGCGCGACGCAATCGCCGCCCGTCAACACTCCCCCGCCTGCGCCGCAACAGGGCTACTCGACGTGCACCACCGATGGATTGTCAGCGCTGAACTCCACCCGGGCCGCTGTCGGCGTCGCCCCGCTGGCATCGAATCCCGCCGCCGCCGCCTTCGCCTGTACCTGGGCACTGGAACTGGCCAGCAACCCCGCCACATTCGCCCACTCGGCGACAGCCCCGCGCGATGCTGCCGTCGGTTGCCCGACCGGCGAGAACATCGCCGCCGCCGGCGGAACCTCGCCGACGACGTTGATCTCGCTGTGGTATGGGTCGGCACCGCACATGGCCAACATCAAGAACCCGATCTACGGAAGTGGTGGACTCGGGTTCGTGATCCGCACCGACCCGAACGGCGCCCAGACCATCTACGGCGTGACAGTCTTCGCGCTCTGCTGACCCCCAGCAAACCCCGTGGAGTTGGCCGGAGCACCCAGGTGGGCGCAGAACACTCCACAGGGTCTTGTGTGGGGGGCCGGGGGCCGACGAGGCGCAGCCCCGAGGCCTGGGTCAGGCCAGAGCGGCCTCGAGCGTCTCGACGGACGGGGCGAAGTAGAACGCTCCCGACGCGGGGGTCGAGTAATCGGTGAGCGCATCGCGGGCTTGCCCGTTCATGCCGTAGATCGCTTCCATGCGTTCCCGCAACGGCGCCTGCTCGCTACAGAATCCCATGAAGTACAGGCCCACCGTGCCGTCGTGGAACGCATATGGCGTCGAGCGACGAACCATCTCGGCGCGCTTCGGCTTGGACGCATCGGCGGTGTCGCCTTCGCGCAACTCGACGTGTGAAAGGTGTGAGGTCGGAGGCTGAACATCGAGACGTGTCGAGTCGACCTTCTTGCGACCGAACAGTGCCTCCTGCTGATCCAAGGGCAGGGCGTTGAAGTACTTCAGGTCGTGGACCCAACGCTGGGCGATGCAGAACGCGCCACCGGCACCCGGCTGACCATCGGGGACGATGGCCTTGCCGTACTGCTGCTCGGGCTCGGGGTTGCCCGTACCGTCGATGAAGCCCGTCAGGTCGAGGCTGTTGCGGTAGATGAAGGCGGGCGTCTCGCGGGCCACGGTCATGTGGCCGGCAACTGCGTTGCGGAACTTGAACTGGGCTTCCCAGCACAGGTCCTTGTCGCTGGAGTGGATCCACAGGAGCAACTCCTCCTGTGTCGCCTTGGCCACCTTGCCATCCGGCGACTCGTAGCCGGGATACGCCTGGAAGTCGTCGGGGATGTCGCCGGTGAGATCGGCCAACAGCGTCGGCCCGAACAGGATGCACACGTTGACGGGCACCGTGACCCCGACATCGGAGCCGGCGGCACGCAGATCGGCGAGCGCCTTCTTGATCACGCCCAGATCAGCGCCCTCGGTGCGGCTGAGATGCGTGTACCACTGGTACTTGGTGAGGTCGGTCAATATGGCGTGCTGGGGGTTCGGCATCGTCTGGCTCCTGGTGTCGCTTGTTCGTACAAGTGGCACCATACATTCACCGACCTCGAGGCTCCCAGACCGCTGGTGGGCTACAACGCAGACCGTTGCTCGCCCCGGTGCAACTCCCGGGCGGGCCACGTGACACGATCGAGGAAGCGCACGCCACGTCGCGTAGAACAGAACAGGAACCTTCATGGGCAAGCCATCCTTCGGCATTTTCGATCACATCGAAGACATTCCCGGCACCTCGACGCCACAGCTGTTGAGGGACCGCCTCGATCTGATCAAGATGGCCGACGAAGCAGGCTTCGCCGGGTTCCATCTCGCCGAGCACCACGGATCCGATCTGTGCATGGCCCCGAACCAGGAAGTGTTCATCGCCGCGGCGTCGCAGATCACCAAGAGCATCCGCCTCGGGCCGATGGTGAAGCTGTTGCCGCTGCACCACCCGGTGCGCATCATCGAAGACATGGTCGTCGTCGACAACCTCACGAACGGGCGCCTCGACTTCGGCGTGGGCCGCGGTGTTGCACCGATCGAGCACTACTGGTTCGGCAGCAACTGGCATGATTCGAAGGCCCGATTCGCCGACATCCTCGGCATCATCTGTGATGCGTTCGCGACCGGCGAGATCAGCAGCGAGAACTCGAAGTTTTACGACTTCCCGACGATCCCGTTGTCGACCAAGCCGGTTCAGGACCCGATCCCTTTCTGGTACCCCGGGAACCCCGTCACCGCCGGTCGCCACGGCATGAACCTGATGTGGCCCGGCCCCATCGATCAGGCCTCGTACGACCTCTACGCCGAGACGTGGCACGCGCACAAGGGCGACAGCCAGCGCGTCGACGGACCCAAGTCCGCGCCGCGCGTCGGCTGCACGATGCTGCTGGCCATCGCCCCTACCGAGGACAAGGCGCTCGACGTCGCCCGCCGAAGCATGACGGGCCTGATGCGCCGCACCCACAACGTGCACAAGTTCGATCACCTCGTTCTGTCCGAAGCCGAATGCGATGAGGCGCTGGGGCCGCTGCGCAACATCGTGGCGCACATGGAGGACGCCATTCACTTCGGTGCCGGCACCGCCGAGCAGATCAAGGACCGCTTTGCGGCAATCCTCGAGCCGGGGTTGACCGACTACATCGTCCTGCAACTGCCTGCCGGCGACATGACGCTGGATGAGGCCAAGCACACGATGGATGTGTTCTGCAGCGAGGTGAAACCGGCGCTCGACTCGGCTGCCTGAGCGTCGACCGATGACATACCTACAACGTGCCGAGCTCTCGGTCGGCCACGAATTGGTCGACCTTCTCGAATCCGAGGTGCTGCCCGCGACCGGGCTCGACGCAGCCGGTTTCTGGTCCGGACTGTCAGCCCTGATCCGCGACATGTCGCCACGCAATGCAGACCTGCTCCGGACGCGCGCTGCGCTGCAGTCGGCGATCGATGCGTGGCACCGCGAACGGGCGGATCAGCCACACGACCCGCCTCAGTACCGGGCGTTTCTGGAGGAGATCGGCTACCTGGTCCCGGCGGGCCCCGAGTTCCACATCGACACCGACCACGTCGATCCCGAGTTCACCAGCATCGCCGGTCCACAACTGGTCGTGCCCGTGACCAATGCGAGGTACGCGATCAACGCCGCAAACGCCCGGTGGGGATCGTTGTACGACGCGCTGTACGGCACCGATGCGCTCGGCGATGGGCCCGCACCGGGTCCGTACGATCCGGTTCGCGGCGCTCGCGTAGTTGGCTGGGCACGAGACTTCCTCGACGAGATCGCGCCATTGGGCACAGTCGACGGGCAGTCCCGATCACACCGCGACGTGGTCTCCTACGCCATCGCCGACGGCGCCGTCACCGCGACCTACCAGGCCGGGCAGCATGGAGGTCTCGTCCACCCGGGGATCCTTGCGTGTTACGCGGGCGATCCTGCCGCGCCGCGATCGATCCTGCTGCAGCACCACGGCTTGGGCGTCGAGATCGTCATCGATCGCGCTCACCCCATCGGATCGACGGACGACGCAGGTGTCGCCGATGTGCTGCTGGAGTCGGCGATCACCTCGATCATGGACTTCGAGGATTCGATCGCAGCCGTCGACAGCGCCGACAAGGCATTGGCGTACCGCAACTGGTTCGGTCTGATGGCCGGCACGCTGACGGAGGAAGTGACGAAGAACGGCATCACCTTCACGCGACGTCTGGCCCCCGACCGCGACTACACAGCACCGGACGGTTCGCCGACGACGCGTCGGGGCCGGGCCCTGATGCTCGTTCGCAACGTCGGGCACCTCATGACGACGCCGGCGGTCCTGGACAGCGATGGGTCTCCCGTCTACGAAGGCCTGCTCGACGCGGCGATCACAGTGTTGTGCGCGATGCCCGGACTGCGGGGCGAGGCCCTGGCACCCAACTCGCGCGCCGGCTCGATCTACGTCGTCAAACCGAAGATGCACGGACCTGCCGAAGTCGCGTTCACGAACGAGATCTTCGCCCGTGTCGAACGGTTGCTGGGCCTGCCAGAGCACACGGTGAAGATCGGCATCATGGACGAGGAGCGACGGACCACGTTGAACCTCGCGGAGTGCATCCGCGCGGCGCGATCTCGCGTCGCCTTCATCAATACAGGGTTCCTCGATCGCACCGGCGACGAAATCCACACATCGATGGCGGCCGGGCCGATGGTGCGCAAGAGCGAGATGAAGGCGCAGCGCTGGATCCAGGCCTACGAGGACTGGAACGTCGATGTCGGGATCACTTGTGGCCTGCCGGGCCGCGCCCAGATCGGCAAGGGCATGTGGGCCGCACCCGATCTGATGGCCGACATGCTGGCTCAGAAGGTGAACCACCCGTTGGCCGGCGCCAACTGCGCGTGGGTGCCCTCACCGACAGCCGCGACACTGCACGCCACGCACTACCACCGCGTCGACGTCGGCGCGCGACAGCAGGCGCTCGCCCACAGCCTCGTCGCCGACGGGCCGCGGGCCACCGTCGACGACCTGTTGCGAATCCCGCTGGCCCCCGACACGCCGTGGACACCGGCCGAGGTCCAGGCGGAGCTCGACAACAACGCGCAGGGCATCCTCGGGTACGTAGTGCGCTGGGTCGATCAAGGAGTCGGGTGTTCGAAGGTGCCCGACATCAACGACGTCGGTCTCATGGAAGACCGGGCGACATGCCGCATCTCGTCGCAGCACATCGCCAACTGGCTGTTGCACGGTGTCGTGACCGCCGAGCAGGTGACCGCCACGATGAGGCGAATGGGTGCAGTCGTCGACCGCCAGAACGCCGGCGATCCGGCGTACACGACCATGGCGCCGGGCTACGACGGCACGGCGTTCAGGGCTGCGTGCGATCTCGTGTTCTCGGGAGTCGAGCAGCCTTGCGGATACACCGAGCCGATACTGCACGCTCGACGGCTCGAGCGAAAAGCTGCCCTCGCGGGCTGAGTGCAGAAGTTCGGTTTGGTCGAAAAGTCGGCTGGGTACCCCGCCTCCAACGAAAGGAGAGCCACCATGAGAGGAACACTTCTCTGGCTGATCGCAGTGATACTTGCTGTCGTCGGCGTCGTGCAGCTGTTTCAGGGTCAGATCCTGTTCGGGATCGTCCTGTTGATCGCTGCGTGCCTGGTCGGACCCGGCGGATATTCCGTCTTCAGCCGAAGCCACACGTAAACAAGGCTCAATCGTCGAGACGAAGCTGGCCCGCAAGCCCGCTGATCTCGACAAGCCGCGTGATCCCGGGGGTGGAGTGGACGATCACCAGATCGCCACCCGCATCCCGGGCGCGCGCCGCGGCCTCGATCAACACCCGGAGGCCGCTCGAGTCCATGAACGACACCTCGCCCATGTCGACCAACGCCTCACCGGTCGGCAGTTCGGCCAGTGCTGCCGAGAGCTGAGGAGCAGTGTGAGCATCGATCTCGCCGCTCAGCTTCCAACCCGAGTCGGTCGCGTCGATCTGCAATTGGCTGCCCAGTTCCGACATGGCCGAAAACGTAGCCGTTCCATCGCCGAGCCGACTACCCGAAACCCCGCTGTTCACCCTTTCGAGCGACATGATCCTCAGTCGAGGAGGTCGACGCCGCCCGAGTCCATCCACTCGCGCATCTTCTCGAACGAAGCCCGCAACAGCCGCGAGACCTGCATCTGCGAGACGCCGACGGCCGCCGCGATCTGCTCTTGCGACAATTGGTCATAGAAGCGAAGTCGCACGATCTGGCGCTCGCGTTCGGGCAGTCGCGCCAACAAGCCGTCGACGATGTGGGTATCCATCGCCTGCTCGTAACCGGCCTCCTCCGAGGCCAGGGCGTCGATGCGATCCAGCGGTGTCTCGGAATCGCCGTCTTTGCCGGTCGCATGGATCGTTCCGACGTGATAGGCCGACGATGCGGCGAGACCACGCAGCACGTCGTCGCGTTCGATCCCGAGATGCGTCGCGATCTCCTCGACCGAAGGTGATCGGCCCGACTTGTGCATGAGCTCGTCGGTTGCCCGCCGCACCAGCAGATGCAGGTCCTTCGCCGAGCGCGGCACCCGGACGGTCCAGCTGTGATCACGGAAGTGTCGCTTGAGCTCGCCCTCGATCGTGCTGCCGGCAAACGCCGCGAACCGCACGCCGTAGTGCGGGTCGAACCGGTCGATCGCCTTGACGAGCCCGAGCATCGCCACCTGGCGCAGGTCCTCCTCGGTGCCACCGGGCCGGCTGAACCGCTTGGCGATGTGCGCGGCCAAGCCCATGTGCCGCTCGACGAGACGGTTGCGCACGGATCGTTGGCGAGTGGCGGCGAACTCGTAGAACAGTTCGAGATCGTCGAGATCCTCGGCGTCTCCACCCGTTGGACCGTCGATCATGTTCGAGACACCAAGAGCACACAAGACAGCGGGTGAGTGTGGCGACTGCTGATCCCGCTCAGTGACGTTGCTCCCATTGCCGCAACGCTACCCGCGGCGAATTGCCCGGGCCGACTACGAGTCGACCCGGTGCAGCCCGGATCAGTGCAGGACTGCCGTCACGACGATCGTGCCACCGGCCTGCCGGTCGACCTCGACCTCGTCGGCGAGCTCGTCGACGATCATCAGTCCACGGCCGGTCGGCGCGAGCAACGATGAAGGCCCCCAGTTCTCGCGAGAAGGGGGGCCACCGTTGACGGTATGACTCGTGACCCTCAACACCACGTCACCGTGATCGAGGCTCAGCCGCAACGTGTACGGACTTCCCGGCGCCGCCTGCACCGCATTGGAAGCGAGTTCACTGAGAACAAGTTCGGCTCGATCGCGAAGATCGTCTCCGATCCCACTGTCGCTGAGGCAGCCGACCATGTCGGACCGCGCCGACCGCAACGTGGCCGTGGTGCCGTCGTACTGCCGGTCGAGCACGACGTTCGCTGGGCGCTGCTCGCCCATCACGGTGTGCCCTCCCGCGCCGAGGCCCGCACCAGGCTGGGCACCAGGTTCGACATGTTCGCCTGCCGCGACGGCGGGGGCATCACATGATGGTGGGCGGCGTGCAGGGCTGCCTGCGCACGGTTACGGACACCGAGCTTGCCGTAGAGGCGCCGCACGTACGTCTTGACGGTGTCGACGGAGAGGAAGAGCTCCTTGCCGATCTCGGCGTTGCTCATACCGAAGGCGATGAGCGCGAGGACCTCCTGTTCACGCATCGACAGTGTCTCGTGATCCCAAGCCTGACGCCCGCGCTGGATGTTCTCGAAGCCGATTCGTTCACCGCGGGCGACTCGCTCGATCACATCGAGCAAGGCAGTGCCGGTTTGCGACTTCAGAACAACACCGGACACACCGGCCTCGTCGGCCAGGTTGAGGAACTCGGCCGCGGCGTCCCAGGTGTAGAGGAGCACATGACTGACAAAGCCGTCGTGCACCATCCGGCGAGCGCGGTCGATGGCGTAGCGGCGGCCGGCGAAGGTGTCGAAGAGGGCAACGTCGGCCTGTCTCGAGGGCTCGTCTCCCACGTTGATCTCGACGATGTTGACCCTCGAGGAGAAAGGGGAGAGCATCGCCGCCAAACCATGCACGATGATCTCGTAGTCGTTGACCAGCGCGACCTTGATCGGCTGATTCGCGGTAGACATGTGCTGGAGTTACCCGGGCAAAACGTTTACCAAACAGCCACTGAACCCCCGCACCATCGGCGGCCGAGACCGGCGTGGCAGTTCACCGACGCCTGGAGACCTCATACCAGGTAATGTGCAGACCGATGGCCGCCGAAACCGACTCGACCAGTACAGATGATCATTTCGAAGTGATCGTCCCGCTGCGCACGAGGTACGCATCGACGGTGCGGATGATCGCCGCATCGCTCGGCGCCGAGGCCGGCTTCACCGTCGACGAGATCGACGACCTCCGGCTGGCCCTCGACGAGGTCTTCTCGTTGCTCGCCGAGCGCCACGTCGGCGACCGAGTGCGCACGCGGTTCCGTCTCGACGGGCACCAGCTGATAGCGGGAATGACATTGGAGTCCGGCAAGGTCGACGTCGAACCCGATGATCTGGCCGCCAACATCCTGCGTTCCGTCGTCGACCGCTACGAGTTCAACACCGACGGCGTGACCCTCGAGAAGCGGGCGTCGAGGAGCTAGTCCTCACCGATCACCTCGACGATTGGATCACGCCGGCACGGGGTACAACATCCCCTGAGTGAGCACCACCGCGTCGAACGATGTGGCGGCG
>JBDTYA010000162.1:0-3491 GCA_040005915.1 Ilumatobacteraceae bacterium | reverse complement strand
TGTTCGATCCAGCGGCGAAGGGTGGCGACGTCGACGTCGTCGCTCATGCCGAGCCACACCGTGGCGCCCGGCGCGGCGTCCATGATGATCCACCCCTCCGTCTTGCCGAAGAGGCTCGCCAGGTGATCGGCGCCGAAGGAGCGCGTCGGATGACAATGCACCGGAAGCCGCTCACCCGCGTCGAGCAGCTTGACCAGCAATCCACTATCGCCGCCGTACCGGCCCGCCAGCGTTTCGCCGAGCCAGCCGACGGGGTCGGCGCGCACCAGGTCGACCAGGATCCGGCCGTCGACCGTGGTCGACAGGCCTGCATCGGGTGAGGCGTCGGGCCCGACGATCGAGGTCGGCAACCGGCACATCGAGGCGACCCAGTCCTCCGGGCCGCGATTCCCGCCCGGCTCAGCGCGAAACCGGTCGATGCCCTCGCCGCCTTGGTAATACACAGGTACCCGATTGTCGGGCAGCCGCAGCGGACGGTGCACTACGAGCGTTCGATCCCGCTGACGGTCACGTCAGGCTCACCGTACGAGCCGCGGCCACCAACGAGACCGTATAGGGGTCGTGTGGGTTCGCGAGCACATCGGCGGTCCGGCCGGCCTCGACCACGACCCCGTTCTTCAGCACGATGACCTCCTCACACAACCGGCTGACGACGCCGAGATCGTGCGAGACCATCACGAGCGTCAGTCCGAGCTGGGCGCGCACATCCATCAGCAGATTGAGCACCTGCGCCTGCACCGACACGTCGAGCGCGCTGACCGGCTCGTCCGCGTACAGCACATCAGGGCCGACCGACAGGGCGCGGGCGATGCCGACGCGTTGGAGCTGGCCGCCCGAGAGCTGGTGCGGAAAGCGCGGCAGGATCTCGTTGCCGAGGCCCACTCGCGCCAACCACTCGGTCATCTCCGCCTTCGTCGGCTTGCGCTGCTCGAGGGCCCGGACGGGCTGGGAGAGCGAGCGTCCGATGTTCATGCGTGGGTCGAGCGACCGGCGAGGGCTCTGGAACACGATCTGGTTCCGGCGGCGCAGGTCCTTCGGCGACTTCGCCAACCAGTCGTTGAGATCGCGGCCATCGAACATGACGCTGCCCTGCTGGTGGTGGAGCAGGCCCGAGAGCACCCGGATCAACGTCGACTTGCCAGAGCCCGACTCACCCACGATCCCGAGCGTCGAGTCGGCCCTGATGTCGAGCGACAGATCGGTGAGTGTCCACGGCGTGGAGTGGTCTCGCACCTTGCCGTAGCGAAAGTGCATTCCCCTGACCTCAACGAGTGCCGACATCGACAGACCTCCCGACTGGGTTCCAGCAGCGATAGCGATGCTCGCCGTCGAGCGTCGTGGTCGGTGGCGACTCGCCGCACGAATCGGTGGCGGCATCGCACCGGTTCCGGAAGCGACATCCGGCCGGGAAGTCACCGAGCGCCGGCACCGAGCCGCGGATGACGGTGAGGCGTCGGCCGACGTACTGCTCGATCTCGTCGGAAGCCGGGATGCCCGGATTCGCAGCAAGCAGCGCGCTGGTGTAGCGGTGCTGCGAGCGTTCGACCACATCATCGGTCGGCCCGACCTCGACCAGGTTGCCGCCGTAGACCACTGCGACGTGATCGCAGACGAACCGCACGACGCCGAGGTCGTGGCTGACGAAGAGCAGCCCCATCGATCGTTCCTCACTCAAGTGAACGAGCAAGCGCAGGATCTCCTCCTGCACCGTGACATCGAGGGCCGTCGTCGGCTCGTCGGCGATCAGCAGCTTCGGATCGCACGCGATCGCGATCGCGATGAGCACGCGCTGTTGCTGTCCGCCGGAGAGCTGATGCGGGTATCGGCGCAGCAGCTCTTCGGGCTGGGGCAGCTGCACCTGATGGAGCAACCCGATGACGCGCTCGCGGGTCTCGGCCCGCGACAGCTTCATGTGCAGGCGAACCGCCTCGGAGACCTGTTTGCCGATGCGCATCATCGGGTTCAACGCTCGTGACGGGTCCTGGAAGACGACGCCGATGTCGGCACCCCGCACCCTCGACATCTCTACGTCGGACCGTCCGAGGAGCTCGCGCCCTTCGAACATGATCGAACCCGTCACGCGTGCGCCGAACGGCAGCAGACCCACGATGCTCATCGCGGTCATGGTCTTGCCCGACCCCGACTCGCCGACGAGGCCGAGGCGGCCGCCCGCGGGGATGTCGAGCGCGTCGATGCGAACGATCTCATGACGACCGATCGTGACGCTCAGATCTCTGACCTCCAGCATCACAAGATCCCGGTTCGCGCTTGTTGCGGGTCGAGAATCGTCCGCAGCCCGTCACCGAGCAGGTTGAACCCGAGGGCGGTGAGGACGATCGCAACACCCGGGAAGTACATGAGGTACGGCGCCGCCTCGAGGAGCGGTTGCGCCTCGTTCAGGAACCGGCCCCAAGACGGCGTCGGCGGCTGAACGCCGACACCGAGGAACGCCAGCGACGCCTCGATCAGGATCGCCGCGGCGAACATCACCGACGCCAGCACGATGAGTAGCGGCGCAATGTTTCGCAGCACGTGGTTCATCAGCACGAACCGCTTGCTGCGCCCGTACGCGAACGCCGCCTCGACGTAGTCGAGGGCGAGGATCTGCTTGGCGGGCCCGATCGTGACGCGCGCCGCGACCGGGATGAACCAGATGATGATCGCAAGGATCGCCGACATGTTGCCGGGACCGAGCTTGGTGGCCAGCACGAGCGCTACGAGGATGCCGGGGAGCGCCAGGCCGACATCGGCCACGCGGGTCAGGGTGCCCTGCCAACGAGGACCGGAGCCGGCGACGAAAAGCCCGAACAGAGCACCGATGGTGATCGCGACCGTGGTCGACAGCACGCTGACGTACAACGAGTTGCGGGCGCCGAGCATCAACTGAGTGACGACGTCGCGTCCGAGCTTGTCGGTTCCGAAGATGTAGCCCTCGCTGCCTGGTGGGAGGAGACGGTCCGGAACGCTGATCTTCTTCGGGTTGTACGGCGTCCAGAAGAAGGACAGCATCGCGATGAAGACGAACAGAGATACCAGGAGCCCGCCGAGCATCAGTGGCAGGGGGTAGCGCACGCCGGACCGCCGCCTCTTTGACAGCCGCACGCTCGCTACGCCGCGATTCGGTGTGATCGAGCCGTCGTCGACCAAGTCTGCATCAAGCAAGTTTCTGCGCCTCCTGCTTGTCGCGGATCCTGGGGTCGAGGAATCCGTAGGCGATGTCCATGAGGAAGTTCATGGTCAGGATCATCAGCATGATCACGAGCACGAGCGACTGGACGACGATGACTTCACGGCCGAGCGTCGATGTGACGAGGAGCCGGCCGATGCCGGGGATGACGAACACGTTCTCGATCACCACGGCACCCGCCATCAGCGCGCCGAGCTGCAGTGTCGCCACGGTGACGAGCGGGATCGAGGCATTGCGCACACCGTGGAACAGTGCCGCGCCGCGCCGCGTCCGACCCTTCGCCATCGCCAGACGGATGAAGTCC
>JBDTYA010000161.1:0-9913 GCA_040005915.1 Ilumatobacteraceae bacterium | reverse complement strand
GGTGCCCTTCGACGCCTGCAGCTTGGTGATGAGGTCTTCGTTGCTCGTGTAGTAGTCGACCTTCATCTTGATCGACAGGTCCTTCTCGGCGAGCGAGCCGACGATGTCAGGATCGTTGTACGCCCCCCAGGTGTACATCGCCAGGCTGCCGGAAGACTTGTTGGTCACACGGCTGTAGTCGCCGGGGGCGACGCCCAGGCCGGTGCCGCTGTCGCCGACATCGGCCGAGCCGGTGGCACCCGTGCCGGTCGGGCCGGTCGTGTCTGTCGGTGCTGCGGTGCCCCCGGTGGTGGCGCTGGACGCTGCGGTGCCGCCAGCCGACGTGGCGTCGCTGGCAGTCTTCTTGTCGTCACCGCATGCGGCGATGATGGCCATGCCCGCGGCAGCGCCACCCATCTGGAACAACGTGCGGCGTGACAGCGCTTGACGGAAGCTCTCCGGGGCGAGGATCTTGACTGGCTCTTGGTTGGATGACATGACGGCTCCTTGGGGGATGTGCGTTGGACTAGAGGACAATTTCGGAGGATGGTTCGGCCATCACCAGATGTTCTTGGGCTGCCGAGAACTGATAGACGTCGTGGGCCGACCACTGCGCCCACACCGCGTCGCCGGGATGCAGATTTGGCGCCTTCTGACGTGGCAGCAGCACGATCACGTCGCGTCGCGGCGTGCGCACGACGTACTGCAACGTGTCACCGAAATGGGAGACGCCGGCCACCTCGCCGGCGAGGACGTTGGCGGTGTCGCCGGGGTCGGTGGGCGACAGGGTGAAGCTCTCCGGCCGCACGGCCGACAACGCCAGGTTGCCCGCTTCGACACGTTCTTCCGGGCGATCGCAGACGAACACGGTGCCATCGTCGCCGATCATCCCGCCGGCGGTGGCGGTTCCGCGCCAGAAGTTGTTGCGGCCGATGAAGCCGGCGACGAACGCGGACACCGGGCGCTCGTAGACGGTCTCCGGGTCACCCAGCTGCTCGATGTGGCCCTCGAGCATGATGGCGATCCGGTTGCTCATGCTCATCGCCTCTTCCTGGTCGTGAGTGACGAACACGAACGTTATGCCCAGTTGGCTCTGCAGGAGCTTCAGCTCGATCTGCATCTCCTCGCGGAGTTTGCGGTCGAGGGCGCCGAGCGGCTCGTCGAGCAACAGCACGCTGGGCCGGTTGACCAAGGCGCGGGCGACGGCGACGCGCTGCTGCTGGCCACCCGACATCTGCCTGGGCCGGCGCTCGGCCAACTTGGTCATCTTGACCATGCCCAGCGCTTCGTTGACCCGCGCCGCGATCTCGCTCTTGGGCACGCGCTTCTGTCGCAACCCGTAGGCGACGTTCTCGGCCACGGTCATGTGGGGGAACAACGCATAGGCCTGGAACACGGTGTTGACGTCGCGCTTGTACGGCGGGATTCCCTGCACGTAGTCGCCGCTGATGCGGATGAAACCCTCGTCGGGCTGCTCGAAACCGGCGAGCATGCGAAGTGTCGTCGTCTTTCCGCAGCCCGATGGGCCGAGCAACGACAGGAACTCGCCAGGCTCGACGGAGAGGTTGAGCCGGTCGACGGCGACCATCGTGCCGAATCGCTTCGTAACGTCGGTCAACTCGACTGCGCCGCGCTCCGATTGCATGCTCGTTGGCACGGCCATGTCACTCACCAATGCTCCCCCATGTCGTCAGACCGCCACCATATTACGTTCACACCGTTGCACGCGACAGCCTCGTAGATCAAGGAAAGCGCATGTTTCCAGTGTGCGCGCCACGGATTCCCTTGCGCGGGATGGCTCGAGCTACCAGTATCCGTAGACATGGACCGATCCGGGAACCAGCTCGACGCCACCGATCGGGCGATCATCGTGCAGCTGCAGGCGGACGGCCGCATTCCCTACACCCGGCTCGGCGCCGCCGTGGGACTGTCGGAGGCGGCCGTCCGCCAACGCGTTCAACGGATGACCGACGCCGGCGTCGTGCAGGTCGTCGCGGTCACCAACCCGCTGTCGCTCGGCATGCGCCGCATGGCGATGATCGGCGTGCACACCGAGGGCCCCACCGATGACGTGGCCAAGACCTTGCAGGCGATGGACGACATCGACTACCTCGTCATCACCGCCGGGTCGTTCGACCTGATGTGCGAGGTCGTGGTCGAGGACGACGGCATCCTGCTGGACATCACCAACAGGATCCGCTCAGTCCCCGGAGTCGTGTCCACCGAGACCTTCATCTACCTCGACCTCGTCAAACAGACGTTCACCTGGGGCGCGCACTAGATCTAACTGTCCAGATTGGCCATGACGTGCTTGATGCGCGTGTAGTCGTCGAAGCTGTAAGCAGACAGATCTTTTCCGTAGCCCGACTTCTTGAAGCCTCCGTGGGGCATCTCGGCAACGAGCGGGATGTGGGTGTTTATCCACACGCATCCGAAGTCGAGGCGCTTGGCCATGCGCATCGCCCGCCCGAAGTCCTTCGTCCACACGCTCGAGGCCAGTCCGTACTCGACACCGTTGGCCCACCCGAGTGCTTCGTCCTCGTCGCCGAACTTCTGCACGGTGATGACCGGCCCGAAGATCTCGTTCTGGATCATCTCGTCGTCCTGATACAGGCCACTGATGACGGTGGGCTCGAAGAAGAAACCCTTGCCGCTGACCGCGTGGCCGCCGGCGGCGACGTTGGAGTGAGCGGGCGCCCTGTCGACCATGCCGTTGACGCGGGCGAGCTGGTTGGAGTTGTTGACCGGGCCGAACAGCACATCCTCGTTGTCGGGCATCCCGGTCTGCGTGCCCTTGGCCTGCTCGGCCAGTGCGGCGACGAAGTCGTCGTACACGCGCGGTCCGGCGAGCACGCGGGTCGCTGCGGTGCAGTCCTGACCGGCGTTGAAGTAACCGGCGATCGCGATCCCCTCGGCGGCCGCGGCGATGTCGGCGTCGTCGAACACGATCACCGGCGCCTTGCCCCCGAGTTCGAGGTGGCAACGCTTGAGGCTCTGCGATGCGGCGGCGGCAACCTCCTGGCCGGCGCGCACCGAGCCGGTGACGCTGATCATCGCCGGGATGTCGTGCACCGCCATTGCCCGACCGGTGTCGCGATCGCCGCAGACGACGTTGAACACGCCGGCGGGGAAGAACTCGGCGGCGATCTCGGCGAGGAGCGTGGTGCTCGCCGGTGTCGTGTCGCTGGGCTTCAGCACGACGGTGTTGCCGGCCGCGAGCGCCGGGCCGAACTTCCACACCGCCATCATCATCGGATAGTTCCACGGCGCAACCTGCGCGCAGACGCCCACCGGCTCGCGGCGGACGAACGACGTCATGTTGCGCATGTACTCGCCGGCGCTCTTGCCCTCGAGGTGCCGGGCGGCCGTCGCGAAGAACCGCACCTGGTCGACCATCGGCGGGATCTCTTCACTGCGGGTCAGGTGGGTCGGCTTGCCGCAGTTCTCGACCTCCAACGCGATCAGCTCCTCGGCGCGCGATTCGATGGCGTCGGCGAAACGGAACAGGGCGAGCGAACGCTCGCTGGGCGTCGTGTCGCGCCACGTGTCGAACGCCGCCGAGGCAGCCTTCATCGCGTTGTCGATATCGGCTTCGCCGGACAGCGGAGCGGTTGCGTACTGCTCGCCCGTCGACGGATTGACGACGGCCGACGTGCGCCCATCCGTCGCGTCTACGTGCTGACCGTTGATGAAGTTCTGGAACGCCTTCATGCGTGACTATCCCCTTCTGCGGGCTCGCGTCGTTGCGAACGATTGCCGATCTTGACCTATCCGATTACAGGGCGCAACACGAACTTGCTCTCCGTACGGGCAACGCCGCCCTCGGCCTTCAACCAGCGGATGAAGCCATCGAGCCCTTCGGCACCGGCGCAATCGACGATCACTGTGTAGTCGGCCGGGCCGGTGACGTACAACGCCAACTCGACCTCGTCGCGGCGCGCGAGGCGCGCCTCGAACTCGGCGGGATCGCCGCCGGCAGGGAGACTGACATCGATCACCGCGCGGACATCGCGCCCGAGGGCGGCCGGGTCGATGCTGGTCCGGTAGCCGCGGATGACGCCCACGGCCTCGAGGCGCCTGACGCGATCGGCGACCGAGCTGGGGGCCATGTGCACCGCGTCGGCCAGCTCGCGCCAGCTGATTCGACCGAATTCCTGCAGGATCCCGATGATTCGACGGTCGATGGCGTCTACTGTCATGGTTTCCTTGGTCACCCACCCATCCTGCCGCACTATTGGCCGTTGATCAACGGTGCACCGTGGCGCAAGATGCGACGATGACCTCACCCGTGATCCGCACCGTCGGCGTGCCGAAGGAAATCAAGAACAACGAGTACCGGGTGGCGATGACGCCCGACGGTGTGCGCGAGTTCGAGCGGCTGGGGATCAACGTGTTCGTCGAGACGGGCGCCGGTGTCGGCGCGAGTTTCAGCGATGCCGATTACCGCTCGGCCGGAGCCGAGATCGTGGCGACCGCTGCCGACGCCTGGGCACAGCAGATGGTGGTCAAGGTCAAGGAGCCGAAGGAGGAGGAGTTCAGATTCCTGCGCGCCGACCTGACGTTGTTCACGTACCTGCACCTCGCGGCATACCCGGTCGTCGCCCACGCCCTCATCGAGTCGCGCTGCACGGCTCTGGCGTACGAGACCGTTCAGATCGAGAGCGGCGCGCTGCCACTGCTCGCACCGATGAGCGAAGTCGCCGGTCGCCTCGCACCGCAGATCGGCGCGCACTACCTCGAGCGGCACAACGGTGGCCGTGGCGTGTTGATGGGCGGCGCGCCCGGCGTGCAGCCGGCCAAGGTCGTCGTGCTCGGTGCCGGCAACGTCGGTTGGAACTCGGCATGGATCGCCGCCGGCATGGAGGCCGAAGTCGTGCTGTTCGACAAGAACCTCGACCGCCTGCGCTGGGTCGACCAGATCAACAAGGGGCGCATCGTCACGCTCGCCTCGAACCGCGGTGCGCTCGAGCGCAACATCGCCGATGCCGACCTCGTGATCGGTGCCGTGCTCGTCGCCGGGGGCCGCGCTCCGGTCGTCGTCACCGAAGACATGGTTCGCACGATGAAACCCGGCGCAGTGATCGTCGACGTCGCGATCGATCAGGGTGGCTGCATCGAGACCATCCACGAGACGACCCACAACGAGCCGGTCTACGAGCTGCACGGCGTGTTGCACTACGGCGTCGGCAACATGCCTGGCGCGGTCCCGCACACCAGCACCTACGCGCTCACCAACGCCACGCTCCCCTATCAGCTCGAGGTCGCCATCCACGGCGCTGCCGGCGGCTGCCGTCGAGATCCCGCCCTCTCGCACGGGCTCAACACGTATGGCGGTCAAGTGACCAACGCGCCGGTCGCCGAGTTCCTCGGCACGCCCTTCATCGAGCCGCTCGCTGCGCTGAACTGATCGTCCTCGTCGTAGCGTCTTTGCATGGCAACGCTTGCTTCAGAACTCGACCTGCCGCTGATCGCGGAGGACTCGTTCGATCAACGGTTCGCCAGGCGCCTGGCAGTGCTCGACTCCGATCAATGGCTCGTGCGCAACCTGTTCGGGTATGCGGTGGTCCACTACGACGACGTCACCGCGATCCTGCGCGACAAGCGTTGGCACAGCGCAGTGAGCCGCATCCCCGAACTGATGGGTATCACCAACACGACGTTCCTGGAGCGCCAGCAGGTCAGCATCCTGTCGGCTGAGGGTGACGTGCACACCCGATTGCGCCGCCTCGTCGGTCAAGCGTTCTCGCCGCGCGCTGCCGACCGCCTGCGGCCGTTCATGCGCGACGTGATGAACGGGCTCGTCGACAACATCGTGGATGCCGGCCGGGCCGACTTCGCGACCGATGTCTGCGAGCCGTACCCGATCCCCATCATCTGCGAGTTGTTGGGCGCCCCGAAGGAGGATTGGCAGCTGTTCAGCCGGTGGGCGGGCGACATCCTCGAGATCTTCTCCGTCGACGTCGTCGACAAGATCGACCTCATCATGCGGACGCAGGACGAGCTCGGCGACTACACCCGCGGACTCATCGCCGAACGGCGCAGCAGGCCGGCCGAGGACCTGCTGACCGCCCTCATCGCAGCAGAAGAGGCCGGCGACAAGCTGAGCACCGACGAGCTTGTGATGATGGTGAACGCTGTCATCGTCGGCGGCACGGACACGACCCGAAACCAACTCGGCTGCGCGGTGGCGCTGTTCGCCGGCCACCCCGCCCAATGGGCGCTGCTCGCCGAGCGGCCCGAACTGGCACCGCGGGCAGTCGAGGAATCGATGCGATTTTTCGGCGCCGTCCGTGGCACCGCTCGGTTTGCCAGTTGCGACATCGAGTACCGCGACGTCCTGTTCCCCGCAGGCACGTTCATCGCTGTCGGTCTGGCGGAGGGCAATCGCGACGGCACGGTCTTCGCCCGGCCCGAGGTGTTCGACATCACGTCCGAGCCGTCGGGCCAGCCGCAGCTGACGTTCGGTTCCGGCATCCACTACTGCCTCGGCGCAGCACTGGCCCGTGCCGAGTTGCAAGAGGCGTTGCCGCTGCTGGCCCAGAGGCTCCCGGGTCTGGCCATCGACGGCGACGTCACGTGGAAGCCGGAAGGCGTCGGCATCTTCGGTCCCGCACGAATGCCGATCACGTTCGCCGCCGCTCACTGACCGATCAGGTGCCGGGCATGCCGTAGGCGTGCGTAGGACGGATGCTGACGAGCACTCGCCTGTCGGCGACCATCGCCCGCCGGTAGTCGTCCCAATCAGGATGCTCGCCGGCCAGTACCCGGTAGTACTCGACGAGGTCGTCCACACCCGGATCGTCGGGCTCCGCGGCCACCGCCGACATCGTCGCCTCGCCCTCGATGACGACGTAGCCGCGGTAGTCGTCGGTGGTCACGTGCACGGACGCTCGTGGATCACGAAGCAGGTTGACGTACTTGGCCCGGCCGGCGGTGATCGAGATCTTGACGACGCCGTCGACGACCGCGTACACGATGTTCGACAGTTGCGGGCGACCATCACGCTTCTCGGTGACGAGCACTCCGTTCCGGTACGACGCAGCAAAATCCAACGCTTCAGAGGTTTCCATGGGGACGACAACAACCGAGCGCGCTCTGCTGTTCCCGCGGCCCGTACGCTTGGCCGATCGGGATCCGAGGATGAAGGCAACCCCCAGCACACCCACTCCACAGCACCACTACCGCCCCGGCAGCGCCTTCCGGACGATGTTCATCGGTTCGTTCGCATCGAACATCGGCACGTGGATGCAGAACGTTGTGCTGCCTCGGGGATCCGCCTCGTTCGGGCCAACCCCGTGTCGACCAGGATCCTGGTGTCGCTGACGATCTTCTCGCTGGTCTCACTGCCCTACGTCGGGCTGTTCCCCGCGATCGCCCGTCTGAACTTCGGCATCGACGAGAAATCGTCGACCTACGACTGGCTCTACGCGACATGGGGGTTCGGCGCGTGCCTGGGAGGCCTGGCGATCGGCACCATCTTCGTCGACTGGGACAAGCGCCGCCTGATCCGCCTCGGCTTCGCGTTGTTCGCCGTCTCGATGGTGGCGTTTGCGATCTCGCGCGAGCCGGTCGGGGCGTTCGTCTCCGGCTTCTTCCTCGGCGTCGCCTACTTCGGCACGACGACGTCGATGCTCACCGTGCTGCAGAGCCGGCTGCACGACCACGAGCGGGGACGGGTGATGAGCCTGTGGTTCATGGCGTTCGGAGGAACCGTGACGATCGGGCTGTTGATCGCCGGCCCCATCGTCGACCGCACCGGCGCCCGGTGGATGCTGCTGGTCGGTGCGCTGTGCGCCGGTCTGCTTTGGTGGTGGTGCGACGTGGCGAAGGTCGACGCGTCAACGGGATACGAGGAGGGCAGCGAGCTCCTCGAGTCCGGCAACCCTGCTGCCTTTGACGAGTACGGCGTCGTCGCCGGAGACTGAGCCGAGCGCGGCCACCGCGTCGGCCACGGGGGCCACTCCGTACAGATCCGTGCCGACGGCGATCAGCTCGACGTAGCGCTCGGCGGCATACACCGCGATGGCCCGATGCTCTGTCGCGGCATCGCTGATCTCCGCCATCACGCCGAGGATCGCAACACGCCGCGCAGCGGGCATGTCGACCAACGCGTCGATCGCGGCACGCATCGACGTGGGATTGGCGTTGTACGTGTCGTTGAGGATCAACGCCCCCGATTGCGAGCGGTCGACCTGCATCCGCATCGCGGTCAGACCGACGACGGCGAGCGCGGCCGCGCCGGCTCCGACGTCGCCACCGACCGCTCCGACGCACGCCAATGCGGCAGCAGCGTTGACGGCCATGTGACGACCGCTGATCGACAGCCGGACATCGACGGTCCCCCACGGCGAGTCGACGAAGAACGACGGTCTGGCCAACTCGTCGAGCACCAGACCACGCACTCGCACATCGGCATCGGCGGCCTCGCCGAACAACAAGGTGGCAGCGGACGAACTGCGGCGCATCGCTCGGACGCGATGATCGTCGGCGTTGAGGATGGCGACGCCGTTCGCCGGTAGCGACTCGATCAGTTCCGCCTTGGCGCGGGCGACGCCTTCGATCCCTTCGACACGATCGCTGTGCGCCTCGGCAACGCGAGTCACGACGCCGATGTGCGGCAACGCGATCCGACACAATGCCTCGATCTCGCCGAAACCCCGCATGCCCATCTCCAGGACCATCACCTCGGCATCATCTGCGGCGTTGAGGATGGTGGTCGGTAGGCCCTGCTCGTTGTTGAAGCTGCGCTCGTTCGCCGCGGTCCGCCGGCTTGCAGCCAGCGCGGCCCACGCCATGTCCTTGGTACTCGTCTTACCGACGGAGCCGGTGATGCCGATCACCGTGCCGTCGAACGAGCGACGCATCTGCGTGGCCAGATCCGTGAGGGCCCGCAGCGTGTCGTCGACCTCGATCGCCGTGCCGCCCAGCGAGGGTCGGGACGTGAGGTACGCGGCAGCGCCGGTGCCGAGCGCGTCGTCGATGAAGTCATGGCCGTCGCGCTCGGCGACCAGAGGCACGAAGAGTTGGCCGGTGCGCAACGTGCGGGTGTCGAAGCCGACGCCGTCGATATCGGCGTCGGGGCCCACCAACCGGCCTCGGGTTGCCGCGGCGACGCCGCTTGCCCTGAATCGCATTGCCGCACACGGTACCGTCGGGGCGACATGGGAACAGGCGATCGAATCAAGCTGGTGGTGCTTTTCGGCGGTCAGTCGGCCGAGCACGACGTCAGTTGCACCACCGCGGCACACGTGTTGCGCGCCGCCGACCCGGCCAGGTACGACATCATTCCCGTCGGCATCTCGCGCGACGGCTCGTGGGCGATCGCCGAGGGCGCTCGGGCGGCGCTGGAGGCCGGTCCTGCGGCCTTACCCGGCCACCTCGACCCGACTGGCACCTCGGTCATGCCGGGCGATGTCATCTCCGACACGGCGCGAACGGTCGTGGTGCCCCTCCTTCACGGGCCGATGGGCGAGGACGGGACCGTGCAGGGTCTGCTCGAGATGGCCAACATCGCGTACGTGGGGGCCGGTGTGCTGGGCTCGGCGCTCGGCATGGACAAGGCGATGGCCAAGCAGGTGCTCTCGGCCAACGGCATCGACCAGGCCCGCTATCGCGCGTTCCGGGCCCACGAGGTCACACCGGGCCTACCGGCGGCGCTGGCCGAGGAGCTCGGTCTCCCGGTGTTCGTCAAGCCGGCCAACATGGGATCGTCGGTCGGTGTGTCGAAGGCCAAGTCGGTGGAAGCGGTGCGCGACGCGATCGACAACGCGCTGACGTACGACGAGTGGGTGGTGGTCGAGGAGGCGATCACCGGTCGCGAGATCGAGGTCGCCGTGCTCGGCAACCTCGAACCACGGGCCAGCCTGCCGGGCGAGATCGTGCCCGGCGCCGAGTTCTACGACTACGCCGACAAGTACCTCGACGACGGCTCGCA